>JACQWU010000266.1 GCA_016209155.1 Candidatus Desantisiibacteriota bacterium
AAGAACAAGGGCTGGTAAGTGTAAGAGAAATGTGGATTGCACGACATTATCCAAAGTGATTGCAATGAACCGCCTGGTGCGGAGCCGCATGCCAGGTGGTGTGGGGATTGGGGGACTTAGAGCCCCCGATTACCCGATTGACAGTTTCTAATTATTTTTGAATTTCTTTTATTGATTCTTCAATTGCTGATCGAATTAATTTTTCTAAATTGTTATAATCACCAGAGTCAGCTTTTTGTAAAGCTTCAACATATTTTTTTCTGCCGGATGTGGTTTCTACTTTTAATTCAATTGGAGGCAGGTTTTGATGTAATAGGATAATGTTGTTTAAAAGCCTGCCGATTCGTCCATTGTAATCTTGAAAAGGATGAATCCATAAGAATCGATGATGAGCCCAGGCAAGAAGGGCGGTTAGTTCATTAATAAATTTGGGGTTATCAATTTTAGATAGATGGTTTATTCTGGTTTTGACATCTTTTGTAAAATCAGTCATTAACTGAGGGATGAGATAATATTTCGGAGGGATATGTTTTGACACAGTGACATCAATTTTTCTAAATTTTCCGCCCATCGTTGGGAATATCCAACCAAATCCGATTTTATGAACTTCCTGAATAAAGGCAGGGGTAATATTGGTTTTGTTTTTGTTGAATTGGTCAATAACAAAATCCCACGCTCTTTTAGTTCCTTCAATTTCCAGAGGAATCAATATTGCTCGTGGAATAATACCGAAGGCTGTTTCTTTATAACTTGTTTCGCCTATTTCCTTTTTCATGAGGCTTTTGCCGATAATTTATTCAAAACACTGTTTACCATACCCATGGTTGTTTGTGGATTTTCAGTTTTGGTTGTACGATACAACATCCTTTTTTCAAATAAACTAAAATAATCCCGGCGTGATTTACTATTACGGGAAGTTCTTTGATATTTTTTTAAAATTTCGGTGATTTTATTGTTTGACATATGTATAAAATAGCATAAACATTTAATTTAGTCAATTTCAAAAAAACGTTTTCTATTAGGATTTATTATTTTTCTCCAAATTTTTTATTTTGTTCTATCAACTTTATAGTCTTTTCAATTCTTTTTTGTCTCGTATCTGAAGTTTTTGCATTAGTTACCCAATAGACATATGCCAATTTTGCCGAAGGAGCAAACCTTTGAAAATTGCTCCATGCTTTTTTATTCTTATTAAGAGCTGTTTTAAGATAAGAGGGGATAGAAAAACTTTTGCTTGAAGGAATTCTATCTTTAGATTCCATTCCATTTTGGAATATTTTAAGGCCATTTTCTGTCATTCTACCTTGCGCAATCATCATCTTTGCTCTTCCGACATTAATTACTGACCAACGGCTTTTGGATTTTCGAGGAGAATAATACTGCATATATCTTTCATCATCAATTTTTTTAATTCGCCCATCAATCCATCCAAAGCATATTGCTTCCTCAACGGCTTCATCGTAATAAACAGAGTGTTTTTTAGTATGCTTTTTATAATAAATCAGCCAAATCCCTTTTTTTGAAAGAGAATTTATTTGAAGCCATTCTCGCCATTCTTTACGATTTTTGCAATATATTGTTTCATTTTGCATTTTCTTATTTTTCTCTGGCAACATTTATTGGAGCGAACTACCGTCCCAATTTAAATTTTATATAATTTTATATAAAAATATTATAATACGATTTATTTTATATGTCAATTTATTTTTTCACTTGATTTAATTCCGTTTTTGGTCTATATTGCCATTATAAACGTATTCCGTATAATATTGGAATTTATGTGCCATGGTAAAATATTTGCGGAATGATAGAAGTAATCATTATTATATTATTATGGGTTAATACTCTGGTTTATAAATAATAATTGATTTAAAAAATACTAATACATAATATATTAGTTCAATTGTTTTATAAATTAAAAACGAGACAGAAAAAAATTATAAAATGTGATATAATATATATAAATATAAGGAGAAATCTATGAAGATTACAAAATTCGTTTACTGGCAAGATGGTAATATGTGGCTTGGATATTTGGAAGTGTATCCTGATTATATGAGTCAAGGTGAAACGTTAGACGAACTAAGAGAAAATTTAAAAGATTTATATAAAGAACTAAACAGTGGCGAAATTCCTTACATCCGTAAAGTTGCAGAATTGGAAGTAGCATGAAAAGAAAAGATTTAATAAAACAATTGGAGAATATAGGGTGTAACTTTATCAGACATGGGGGAAGACATGATTGGTACCAGAACCCAAAGACAAAAATTGCTCAACCTATTCCAAGGCATAATGAAATAAATGAAAATCTTGCAAAACATATCATGAAAATGTTAAAAAATGATGACTAATATTTAAAACAAAACAGATTTCCGATAAAAGTATTAGGGACAACTATTTTTCATCCTATAATTGCTTCTCTTCGTCTCCCCGAATCAATGATTGAAGAGCTTAAGCTTCTTGCAAATGAAAAAGATGTTCCATATCAGTCATTATTAAAAATATTTCTTGCTGAAAGAATCAGGAAGGAATTAAAGATTTAAATAAAAAACATAATATCTTAAATCATAACAAAAACAACTAAAAGTAAGGTTTCAATTATAAGAGAAGGTATATATTATGGAAAAGATAATTAATTACAATATTTTATAGAATAATGATAATAGAGGAGACCATGAAATGATTGTCTTGAATAAAAAAAAGATAATTAACAGTTTGTGTAACTTACCAGAAAAAACTACGATTGAAGAAGCAATGGAACGTTTATTTTTGCTGGCAAAAATTGAGAAAGGAATTTCTCAAGCAGATGCTGGGCAATGTATCACTCATGAAGAAGCAAAAAAGAAGATGAAAAAATGGCTAAAATAAAATGGACACCCCAATCTTTAGATGATATTGATGCTGTGTCAAATTTTATTGCAAGGGATTCGGTTTATTATGCACAGACGTTTGCTGTAGAGGTTTTTGAGACAGTTGAACATCTGAAATTATTTCCTGAATCCGGACGGATTGTTCCAGAATTAAATCGTAGTGAAATCAAAGAAGTTATTTTTGGTAATTATAGAATAATTTATAGAATAAAAGAAGAATTAGTTGAAATCCTAACGGTTTATCATTCTGCAAGGTTGCTTGATATTAATAAAATAGTAGACCTGTTATAGCAAAATATAGATTCCCGATTAAACATGCAGGGAATCTAATTAAAATATAATCATTAAGGAAAACTATGAATACTCCCATTCTCCCTGATTTTCAAAAATTTTTAATTGATAATAAATTTGCTTCTGAAAAAGTTGCTTCTTATTATGCTTATTGGGCTTCGAGGTTTATTTCTTTTTCAAATAAAAATAGCGACCTTAATTTAGATCTGAAAATCTCTAAATTTATTGATTATCTTGCATCTGATAAAAATATTACTGGTTGGAAAATAAATCAGGCTGAAGAAGCTGTTAAATTATATTTGAATAATTTTTTGAAAAATGATTCGTCTGATTTAAATTCTAATTTAATTGAATTGAAAGAAGGCGAATGTAATTCGCCCGCTACTATTATACTAAAGAAAATGCGTGAAGCTATTCGTTTGAAGCATTATTCTTATAGTACTGAAAAAACATATATTGATTGGGCGCAAAGATTTTATAATTATGTTTTAAATGAAAAGAAAAAAAATATTTCCGAATTAAATTTTGATGAAAATGATTTAAAAGATTTTTTAACTTATCTTGCAATTACCAGAAGAGTTGCCTCATCAACGCAAAATCAGGCTTTTAATGCATTACTATTTTTATTTAAAAATATACTTAATATCAGTGTCAATAATCTTGGAGAAACTGTCAGGGCAAAACGCGGTCCAAAATTACCTGTTGTGTTAAGCACTCAGGAAGTGCAAAAGGTTTTTGCCGGTAGCAGCGGTACCAGATTATTAATTCTTAAGTTAATTTATGGTGCCGGACTCAGGCTTATGGATCTTTTGAGATTAAGAGTGAAAGATATTGATTTTGATTATAATACAATTTTTATAAGAGGCGGTAAAGGTGATAAAGATAGAACAACAATGCTACCGCAAAAAATAAGGGAAGATTTAATAAAACATATAGAGAAGGTGAAAGCGCTGCATGAAGATGATTTGAATAAAGGTTTTGGAGAAGTATCTTTACCTAATGCTCTTGATATTAAATATCCCAATGCACCAAAAGAATTGGGATGGCAATATGTATTCCCTTCGGCTAATCTTTCTGTTGATCCCAGATCGGGAAAAATAAAAAGGCATCATCTTAATGAAAAGACTGTTCAGAATGCCATGAAAAATGCTGTTAAAAAGGCTGGTATTATAAAACATGCGACTGTGCATACACTGCGGCATAGTTTTGCAACTCATATGCTTATGAATGGAGTAAATATTATAGAAATTCAGGATTTACTCGGGCATAAAAATGTTGAGACAACTATGATTTATACTCATGTGATGAGAGATATGTCTAATGCTCCGAAAAGTCCATTGGATTTATTGAAATAATTGGAAGATGGGGCATCCCTTGTATATGTACTGTAAAATGGATACTGTTTGCTACATTGCGGATATTTTGAATTCACAAATAGGGGATGCACCCATTGGAAGATTCAATTAAAAAATTTTTAACAAATTCAGAAAGGAGATAAAAATGGGACTTGTAAATGCAAAAATAATACTTAAGAATCCAAGAGAACGAAAGCTTAAAGCTTTAGAAGTTAATGCTATGGCAGATTTCGGGCCGGTGCATTTATGTATACCCGAACATATTAAAATACAGCTGGAGTTAGAATAGATAGATAAAAAAGAAGTTACATTGGCAGATGGGAGTAAAAAATTAGTTCCATATGTTGGTCATATCGAAATCAGGTTTAAAAATCGGGTGGGTTTTGCCGGAGCATTAGTTATGGGAGACCAAATACTTTTAGGGGCAATTCCAATGGAAGATATGGATTTGGTTATAATACCCAAAAATAGAGTTTTAGATGTAAATCCGGATAGCCCAAATATTGCATGTTCTATTGCGAAATAAACTGGATCCCCGATTAAGCATGTCGGGAATGGAAGTAGATTAAAGATTATCGCCGACAGGAGTCGGCTCCTACCTATTATTTGGACTTGTTTGGATTATGTTTGTATGAAAAATATTGAATTATAGGTTTTCCAGGATGCCGACTACGTAGGTGTACTTTCTTTTGGGATTATCGAAGTTTTTCTTTTTTACTATTTCAAATGCTTCTTTGATTTTTGTTTCGCCGTATTGTTTTGTTTTTAGGATGATGTCTTTGATCACTTCCGGATTGTATTCTTCAAATACTATTTCGGCATACACCAGAGCTTTTTTATATTCAGGGGTTCCGTGTTTTTTTTCTATTTCGGTTAAAGTATTCAGTAATTTTTCAAAATCATATGGTTGAAGGACTTTATATGTTTTGGGTAATCTATCTTGAAAATTGTTATCCAGGTCATCATATCTCACTTCTATAAGATTTTTTCTGTGAAGTTCATCCATGCCTTTTGCTATAACATCGCGGCCGATATTTCCAAATTGCGCTCTTATGTTTTCTACGTTTTTGGACCAAAACGGCTGGTTATCGCTTTGGGCGGCATTTACGAGATTTATTAAATAACAGAATTTCGCTCTCATTGATAAGGTTTTGTTCCATCCGAATTTGAAATAATCAATAGGAAGTTCAAAATATTCATTGTCTTCATCTTCGTCAGATTTTTCGGGATCAATCAGGGTGATAACAGCATCTTTGGCATATTCCGGTTTAAATTTGATTATTTTATATTCGTCTTGAAGTTTCGTTAATACTTTTATTATCTGCCTGCGATAAGCGGTTCTATCCATTTGTTTGTTAATGCCAAGGTATTGCGCGGCGCTGTCATAATTAAAATTTAATTTTTTCTGCCCGCTATCATCTGATTCTTTGAGCAAAAATAAATATATGTCAAATGCTCTTTCATCACTTTGTTTTACCATTTCCGGTACGAATTTTGATGTTTCCATAAACAATGATAAACATAGCAATTGTTATGGATTCTTTTGCGCCTGCAATTAGCTTTTTTACTTCAGGGAAATATTTATCTCCGCTTATATCTGTTACTTCGGCTTGATAGGATAATACATGTCCGGTTATTGTGAAAATTAATAGCAATGTAAGGGTAAAATTCATTATTTTTTTATTCATTTTTGGGTTAAATCCTGTTAATCCTGTCAGATATGTTTTTAAACAATAATTTATTGCTTATATTTTGTCAAAAAATTTCAGTTCAATAGGCGGGGTTATTGTTGATTCCGGAAAATTTGATTGGACCGGAGGAAAATTTCCATTGATATCCGAGCCTGAACCGAGTTATCCCGGAGTAACACCGGATTTTGTACGGCTGTCAATCGGGATAGAACACATTGACGATATCATTTCCGATATCGAACAGGCATTAATAAAAGTATAAAAAGGAGATTTTTTATGGCAAAAATATTTGCTGATATAACTAAAATAATTCAGTAATGAAGATTCCGGAGAAACAGCGCGGCGTCTCGCGCATCCCGAAGGAATACTTGCGGGAATTTCAAGCGGCGCCGCAGTGTGGGCCGCGCTGGAAGTTGCCAGGCGAAAAGAAAATAAAGGAAAGATTATTGTGGCAGTCCTTCCTGATACAGGTGAAAGGTATCTTACTACCTGGAAGGTTTATATATGAATAAAACAAAAATGGCATATTTTAAAGATGAAGATATTTTGCATGTAGTTATTTCAGATGAGAAAGAAGTTAGCAGCATTGAGTTAAATCCAAATATTACGGCTGAAATAAATGAAAAAGGCGAATTGATTGGAATCGAAATATTAAAAGCCAGTTCTTTTATTCGTGATTCTATATTAGAGTCATCCCAAGCTAAAATACTTGAATTAAAAAAAGCTGTGTAACAAAAAACTATGATTACAAACATTTTCCTGAATTTCAAATGGAAAAAAGCGGGAAGATGGTTGGGATAGAGTATATCGAACTCTCCCCATTAAGGCTAAATTTCCTTTTATTTTGTTTTTAATTCTTCGGTTATTATTTTTAAAAAAAACACTTGACAAGTAATTTTTTGTAACCCTTTAGCGGATATAAATGATTTTTTAAATTTTCATTTAAATAAATTAATTTTTTACCGATAATTTATTACATGATAATAGAAATTAAAGCCATTCAAGATAAACAAACTCTAC
>JACQWU010000267.1 GCA_016209155.1 Candidatus Desantisiibacteriota bacterium
CAACATATTTAAATCCCATATTAAGAGCCATTTCCTTATATTCACAAAATATTTCTGGAGTTAAATATTCTTTTACAGGGAAATGAGCGGTTGTGGGCTGAAGATATTGTCCGATTGTTAAAATATCACACCCTGCTTTTCTCAGATCCATCATGACCCCATAGACTTCTTCCTCTTTCTCACCCATACCTACCATAATACCTGATTTAGTAAAAATTTTGGAGTTAAATTTTTTAATTTTTTTTAACACCCTTAATGAACGCTTAAAATCTGCTTCCGGACGAATGTATTCATATAAAGAAGGTACTGTTTCAACATTATGATTAAAAATATCAGGGAATGCTTCAGCTATAATTCTTAAGCTGGCATTGTTTTCTTTAAAATCAGGTGTCAGAACTTCAACAATGGTTTTATTGTTTAATTTTTTAATTTCCTTTATTACTCTATAAAAAAGTAAAGCTCCGCCATCCGGGAGATCATCACGGGTAACAGATGTAATAACTGCATGCTGTATCCCGAGCTTAACGCAAGCTTTTGCTATACTTTCGGGCTCTTCATCATTTACCGGTACCGGCGCTCCTTTTTTCACTGCGCAAAAACTGCAGTGCCTTGTGCAAATTTCACCGAGAATCATAAAGGTAGCTCTCTTATGTGAAAAACATTTTCCTATATTTGGACAGCGCGCGCTTTGGCAAACAGTGTTAAGGTTAAACTCTTTTAAAAGCGCAATCATCTCAGGAGGTACTTTTTTATCCGGTAATTTAAGACGCAGCCATTCTGGAAATTTAGTCATATTTTATATCTATTCCTTATTTTAATATACGTCAAGAACAAAAATACTCTAACAAATTAAAAAAAAATTTACAAGTTTACATTTAAAACTAAATTAAGTTAAAAATTAGCCCTTGACAGATATTGAAATATATGATATTTTAAAAAAGATAATTTGTGTTTGTTATTGCAAGTCATACAACATAAATTATTATTTAAATATTATTAAAATTTTCATGCTTAAATAAGTATATTTAAATATTCTTACAAGTAGGGGGTGCAAAATGTGAATGTTAGGTGTTAAAGTAAAAAACCATGAGTCATTAGAAAGTGCTCTTAAGCGATTCAAGAAAAAATGTGAAAAATCCGGGTTAATGTTTGAAATGAGAAAAAGAGAATGCTATGAAAAGCCAAGCGATCGTAGAAAACGCAAAGCGCATGCAGCACAAAAAGCCCGGGAAAAAGAATTAAAAGCTCAGGATTAAAATTATAAACCCTCACTTCTGTTTTACTTTAAAGAGGTGAGGGTGATATAATTAGAGGTTCTAATCAACATGAATTTAAAAGATCAATTACTTGAAGATATGAAAAATGCCTTAAGAAACAGAGAAACGCTAAAACTATCCGTCCTAAGATTATTAATCTCGCAAATCAAGCAAATAGAAATTGATGAACGAAGACAAGTCAATGAAATTGATATCATTAATATTCTAACCTTAAATATAAAACAACGTCATGAATCTATTTCACAGTTTGAAAAGGGAAATAGAGACGATCTGGTTAAAAAAGAGACCGAAGAAATATCCATCATTCAAAAATACCTGCCAGAGGCTCTAACTGATGATGAAGTTAAAGCTCTGGTCGAGGAATCCATTCAAGAAGCTAAACCTGCAGGAATAAAAGATTTAGGTAAAGTCATGAAAATAATTATTCCAAAAACTAAGGGCAGGGCAGATTCTGCTAAAATTAGTGCCATTGTAAAACAACGTTTAAGCGAATAATCCTCATTTTATTTCTATCCGGCTTTTTAGGTTGTAAAAAAAATAAAAAATATGATATATATATCTAAATCAATTCATCTTAAAATTTACAATCAATAAAAGGAGATAAACGTGAGATTACAGGAACTATATAAAACTGCAATAGAAATAGGGAAAGAAAACGATCCTCGAGGTAAAGCAATTATTATGAGGGAATTAGAAAAAGTTAATAAACAATATAATGAATTAAAGGATGACAAGAAAACTGATTTCGATCAGGATAAGTTATTTAATCCTTATGTTGACACAAGAATACTTTACGGGAAAGATAACATAGACATCAAGACCATTATAATTGGGATAGATATGGAAGCAGGAGAAATACTTCTTGCTGACCGGTTAAAAGAAAAAGGCAGGAAAGTGGATCTTGTTATTGCACATCATCCTGAAGGTTATGCTTATGCCAGTTTTTATCAGGTAATGTCCATGCAGGCTGATATTTTAAATAAATTCGGGGTCCCCATTAATGTGGCAGAGGGTGTTATGGAATCAAGGATTAAAGAGGTGGAGAGAAGAGTTCTTCCCGCCAACCACACCAGATCAGTTGATGTTGCCAGACTTCTCGATATTCCTTTTATGTGTATACATACTCCCGCTGATAATTGTGTAACAACTTATCTTCAAAATTTATTCAATCAAAAATCTCCTTATACAGTTGAAGAAGTAATAAAAATACTTAAGGAAATCCCGGAATACAAGGATGCATCTGTTCATAATACAGGTGTAAAAATAATTGTCGGGGCAGAGGGAAGAAGATGCGGAAAAATTTTTGTTGATATGACCGGAGGGACAGAAGGTTCTAAAGAAATATTTTCAAAATTATCAAATACTGATGTCGGTACACTTATTTGCATGCATATGAGTGATGACAACCGGAAAGAAGCTGAAAAAAATAATATGAACGTGATTATCGCAGGACATATCCCGAGCGATACATTAGGAATAAATTTATTACTGGATGAATTGTGCAAAAAAGAACAGCTTGACATCATTGGCTGCTCTGGATTTCAAAGAATAAGCGGACGAAAGAACCAGTAAACTTTATCTGAACAGGATGATTAAAAAAAAATATCGTATTCTATTCTTGGTTATTTTATTTACTATTTTTCGGATTTTCCTGGCAGGGCATCTTGGCCTCGGAGATGATGAAGCTTATTACTGGGAATGGACACGTCATCTTTCAACCGGATATTTTGACCATCCTCCGTTTATTGCATATATAATATATATTTTTTGTTTTGTTTTCGGAAAAAATGAACTGGCAGTAAGATTAGGCAGTATAATTTTTTTTGCTCTTACCTCATACTTTGTTTATAAAATAAGCATTGAAATGTTTAAAGACGAGACCCGGGCATTTTATTCGGTTTTGCTTTTAAATATCACTCCTGTATTTGCTGCAGGTGCGTTTATGGCTTTCCCTGACACTCCGCTTGGATTTTTCTGGACAGCAGGAATTTCCATTATATATAAAATCATAAAAACCGGTAAATCCTGGTTATGGTATCTATCCGGAGTTTTATGCGGATTTGGGATGTTAAGTAAATACAGCGCTGTACTGTTTCCCTTTTCTGTTTTATTTTTTTTAATATTTTCAAAGGAACAACGATTCTGGCTTAAAAGAAAAGAGCCCTATCTGGCAGGTCTTCTGGCTTTAATTATTTTTTCTCCTGTTTTGATATGGAATATAAACAATCACTGGGCTTCATTTGGATTTCAATTAAAACACGGACTGGCAAGTAAAACAAACGGATTTTCTTTGAAAAATTTAGAAAATTTTGGATTTCTTCTAGGGTCCCAGCTTCTTTATTTTTCACCTTTACTTTCTATTTTTTTGTTTTATGCTATTTATAAAACTTTTAAAGACGGCATAACAATGAAAAATAATAATTATCTTTTATTATCCAGTTTTGCCATCCCGACAATGGTACTTTTCAATATAGCCGGAATACTTAAGCGTACTATGCCTCATTGGACTTCCATGGGATTTATATCAGCTATTATTGCGCTTCCTGATCTGGCAGAAAACATGAAAGAAAAATATCCTGAAAAAATAAAAATTTTCTCTCTTATAACTATAAGCCTTGCTGTGGTTATAACATCTATAATTACAATACAGACACTATATCCTCTTCTTCCCCTGAAACCAAAGTATGATGTAACCAATGATCTTTATGGATGGCCGCAGGCAGGATTTAAAGCAGCAAAAATCAAAGAAAAAATGGAGAGAGAAAGTAAAAAAGAAATTGTATATTTGAATCATTTTCATCTGGTTACCTGCCAGCTTGCTTTTTATTTGCCGGATGAAAAAAAAATTAACGAAAATGATGTAAATGTATATAATTTAAGTAATCGTATAAGTCAATATAATTTCTGGTTTGACACATCATTAACTGTAAAAA
>JACQWU010000268.1 GCA_016209155.1 Candidatus Desantisiibacteriota bacterium
TTGGCCCATGCATCTTTTTTTTAGCCATATTTAAATCCCCTTTTAAATATTTAATATATATTTTTCGTAGGGGCGAACCTATGTGTTCGCCCTGCATTTGTTGTTCGCCCAATATTGTCCGCACAATGTTTGTTGTTCGCCCTGTATTTGTTGTTCGCCCAATGTTATCCAAAACAGGGCGAACACATAGGTTCGCCCCTACATTGGTGGATGTTACAATATTTCCATTGTTGATAATACAATAAAAATGAATTTCAAATAAAATATTTATCATCCTGCCATTTTATTGGATTATTGATAATATATTCTGATATTTTATAATACGATTCTTCATTTCGGATAATATGTTCATAATAATTCCGTTGCCATAATTTTTTATCAAATTGTTTCCACCCATTTTGTTTAACATTTCGTATATATTCATTCGTGGTCATCGTTTTAAACCATTGCACAATTCCCCGTAGGGGCGAACCTATGTGTTCGCCCTGTTTTTGATCTTCGCCCTGTTTTTGATCTTCGCCCTGTTTTTGATCTTCGCCCTGTATTTGATGTTCGCCCTGTATTTGATGTTCGCCCTGTATTTGATCCCCATTGTTGACAATAATACAATGAAAATGGTTTGGCATGATGATGTATCCATCCAATTCAATATCGGTAAATTTGTTTTGCAATTCGTTATACCATTTTTTGATCATTTCACCTGCAACATTTAATTTCATCTTTCCGTCCACAATTTTTCCAAATAAACATTCACGGTTTTGAGTACAAATAGTGATAAAATATAATCCCGATTTTGAATAATCATAATTTTTTAATCGTATTGAACGGCGATGATGAATATCAGGATCATATTTTGTCATAAATTGCATTTCTTACCCTCAATCCTTTTTATCTCTTTATCAAAATCAGAGATATAATTTTCATCCTGTATTTTTCTATAAACCTCATATTCCTGTTCTGCTTTAAGCTTTGCTTCTAAAGCAGTAATTTTTCCTTTGTCAGATAAAATAGGATAGTTCTAAAAAATCATAAATAATTTCCGCGGCTGTTTTTCCTGTAATTGCCCAATGGAGCTTATTTTGCACAGTAGCAAAAAACTCTTTTGTTATAGGAGCATTTTTATCATAATCAACAGACAGTGCGTATATATCTGTTATTTTCTGATAAAATTTTCGCTCACTGGCCCGAATCTCACGAATGCGTTCTATCAGTTCGTCAAAATAGTCTTTACCAAAAACCTGATTCCCTTGCTTCAACCGTTCATCATCCATCACAAAACCTTTAATAATGAATTCTTTTAAGGTCTTTGTTGCCCAGATACGAAATTGAGTAGCTTGATAACTATTAACTCGATAACCAACAGAGATAATAGCATCAAGATTATAGAATCTGGTTTTATATGTCTTTCCATCGGATGCAGTTGTTTCCAAAATGGAAATAACTGAATTTTCTTCAAGTTCACCAGCTTCAAAAATATTTTTTAAATGTTTGTTAATTGCAGGTACTTTAACTCCAAAAAGCTCCGCGATTGCTTTCTGTGTAAGCCAAACAGTTTCATCTTTTAAAAAGACTTCTATCTTAACATTCCCCTCATTTGAGGTGTAAAGAAGGAAGTTAGATTGTTTATCAGGAAGATTTTTTTTCATGATTGATTCCCCACTACAGATTCTTGTAATATTTTGTAGTGTTTTGGAAATGCACTATTCATCATATCCAATAGATATTCTACATTTTTTTGACTTTCTTGAACAAGAGATGGTTCAAATCCTTTCCCTGTCATATGTGACTGGTCATTAGTAAATTTATAAATCGCTGTTTTTTTATTTTCATCAAATTTGATTGACTCCAGTTTTTTATATATATTTTCACAGTTTGGGCACATTATCATTAAAAAATTTTCAAGAAGTTTTCTTGCAATGTTTGGAATGTGATATACAGAAGCTATTGTTCCATCAGATTTAAAATCGCTTAAAACTTTAAATAAATATTGGTATTCATTTTCATAATTTTTTAATAATTCATCTAAATAATCTAATATAGCGATTCTGTTCCCATTTGAGAATAAGTTTTTGATCATATAAAATTCTTTGCCACCCTGATTATTTGGGTATCTTTTTAACCAATCCAATAATAATTTTAAAAAATCAAAATTATGGGTTAGAATAAAAACTTGAGCAGATTCTTTCACTGCATTTTTTAAGAATGCGAAAGCTTGAAATAAAGAGTTTGCGTCAAGACTGCAAATCGGGTCATCAACAACAACAATTCCATCACTAATTTTGAAATCATGATCTTTTAAGTGAATTGTAAAATAGACAAAAGCAATAGCTGTTTTTTCTCCTTCGCTTAGATTTTTAGCGATTCTGCCTTTCCTTTTTATTAAATATCCTTGTTCGGCAACTTCAAAAGCAAGCTCATCTCTACCTAAAAAAGTTTTTAATTGATTATTAATTTCTTCACATGCTGTACCAGATGTGGATATTTTGTTCTTATTCTCGATAATTCTTTTTTGAATTCCTTCGATACCAATATCATTTGAATCTTTTGGATTGCCTTTTTCAAGTAGATTTATTTCTTCTTTCAATATTTTAATATTCGATTCTAATAATTTTACATCATCAAATATTTCACTTAAGTAATGATTTTCAAGTTTAGTTGTAGCTTCTTCTTTGGCTTTTGTAAAGTTATTCGTTTTTTTATTATGGCTATTTATCTCTGAGTTGACTGACGTTATTGCAGAAATAATAGATTCCGTATCGATATTCACATTTAGTTCTAAAGAGTCTGTTGTATTAGATTTTTTATTTTTAATTATTTCCTTGAATATTAAAATACTGTTCAACAAATCTGTTTTACAAATATTGAAATTGCTCGTTTTGAGTAAGTAATTTTCTTGAAGCTCATCATATAAATTGGCTTTATCAAAAATATTTAAATTTTTAATCGTATCATATAATTCATCAATCTCACTCAATAAAATATCAATCTCATCCTTTAGTTTTTTATCGGCATCGTTGAAAAAAGCTAATAAATCAGAAATGCGTTCTTTCGGTAAAGGTTGATTGCAGAATTCACAGTTTGTTGATTTTTCTATTATGTGCAGTTCAAGACCTTGTTCAACCCATTTTGAAATATTAACATTTTTTTTCAATCGTTCAATAATTACTGTTTCAACAGTGCGTTTTAAAAGTATTTTTGACTTAAGGATAATAGATTTGACTTTTTCTTTAATATTGTTAATGATTATCTCATTAAGAACTGGTTTTTCTATCTGTTTTAGGGTAAGTAAATAGTTGTTTATTTTTTCTTCCGATTGTAATTGTTTTGTTTGTAGCTTTGCAAAAGCTTGCTCCGCATTATTTTTACGATAATTTCTCGCTGAAACTCCGCTGGTATTTGAACTTATGATTTTAGCGATGTCTGTAAAACATTTTCCCTTTTCTACCTCTTTTTGATCAATTTCATTTTTCTTCTGCTCTAACTTTTTAAGTTTCCCTATGTCATCTTTTTTCTCTGGGTCACCGTGGAGGATTTTTTCATCATTTTTAATAGCTTCTACTAATTCTTTATTTTCTTTACCAAGTATAAAAATCGGTTTTGCTTTTCCTGCTAAAATATCAATGTTTTCGGATATATAATCCTGATTAAATACCCTTATTTGTTTATTAAACGTGTTCCCGTGGGTTAAATCACCATCTGAAGTTTGAATTTTATATTCAAGTTCAGCATATGTTTCTGATTTACCATTTGGGAAAGAAGCAAATAATTGAGATAATGTTGTTTTGCCCGAACCATTCCAGCCATAGATAAGATTAAACCGTTTAAAATCTGGTAAATTGGAATTCCATTGATAACTATCAAAGATGCCAAGATTTTTAATTTTAGATATTTTATTTATCATAATTTTAAAATATCCTCCCAATTTTTTTGTAAGTAAAGAGCAATGCCTTTCCCTGGTAAATAATCAGAATATATTTCCGAAAATTCAACCTTGGCACTTGAATAAGAATTGCACGAAATAATATTATTTTGAGCAAGATAAATCAAACCAATAGAAGGTGAACGGGATTGCCCCATGTTGCAATGGATAAGGATTTTTTGTTCCTTTATATGTTTTCTTATGAAGACCAATGCGGATTGTATTATTGGATGTGTAAATTTTACAAGCAACTCTCTATCCATATCGACTATATTTAGGAATAGATGATTAGCACTTTCATAAATTAGGTAATAGGGATGATTTGAGGACAAATTGCCACGGTATCCAACACCGTTTTGGTGACAAGTTTTACATGTATGAATAATAAAAAAATGTAAACCAGTAGTTGAGCAATCAACATCATTACCGATATAAAGATTTTTTAAAATTTCTTTCATAGAGAAGCTTTCCATCCTACTCTCACGTTTCCGTTCACCAGCGCATTCCTCAGACGCAAGAAGGTTCAAATTTTATTGAAGTTTTCTTGAATTCAGATAAAGATTATCTCTTTTCATCTTTTAATAAGGTTAACCCTTTTAGTGTTACTTTATATTTTTGTAAACGACTATTAGGTTTATCCGGAATTGTTAATTCCAATAAACCTTCATCAATAAGTGGTTTAATATAAAAATTCCGAAACCTTGTGCGATTTGTTTTTCCGCATATTTCCATCAGTTCTAATAAATTTTTATCTTTTGTTGATGCCTTTAGTATTTTTATTGTTTCTTCACTTGGGACGATCTTAGGACGATCTTGGGACAAACTTGAGACATCTTGCTCATGTTTTTTGTCTGCTTGCGAATGAATTTTAAACGTCGCCATAAAATATTCCCTGTCATCATCCGTTTCAAAAACAGGTGACGGGGATCCATTTCTTTTTAATGCCTTGCGAATTTTTGGAAATCCGGTACAGCGGCCTTCCGTTAAATGAAGTTCTTTTAAAAAATCACCCAGACGGCTGTTCCTATAACGATGAGAAGTAACGATTGGTTTGTTTATATTGTCTTTGCCAAGCGGCGGTAATGGTCCGGGGTAGCTAAGTATAAGAATGTGGTCAGGGTATATTCGCACTTCAACCGGCTCACGTTCTTCGTAGCTTTTGTGATACACTGCGTTGACTAAAGCTTCTTCAAGCGCCTCATACGGATAATTATAAAATCTGTCTGCTTCCGCTCTGCCGGGTATTTTACGGACAAACTCTCTGATTACTGTATTTTTCAAATAACCAAGAGCGGAACGAACTTGCTGATGAACAGGGCCGGTAAAAATCTTTTCCGCAAAAACATCTCCTGCTTCATCTTCAAACTCGACAATATCAATTCGCGCGCGAGGAAAGAATTTTTCCGGATTATCATTAAAAAGCAATAGTCCTATGTTTTTCGGTTTAAAATATTCCGCAGAACCCTGAGCAATATTCATCCGTATACATAAGTCCGCGAAAGGTACCTTTGATACCTCGTCAGAAAAGGCACTGCGAATTTCTGCCAGATATGACCGGATCAAGGTAATATTAAGATCATTCAAATTCGCATTATGGTTACTTAAAAAATATTCAGGCCTTATCTTGTAGAACAGCCCCAAAAGCTCTTTTTGAATCTTCACAATCTCGGACTGAGATAGCCCATTTGGCGGAAAGACAGGAACGTTCTTTTTCTCCGCAACACCAATCACAATGTAGCCACCGCCCCAATTGTTGATATCATTAGCAAAAGCGCACATCGTATGTAAGACCGCTTCAGGATTCCATCCTTCTTTAAATTCAAGGCGCTCGGACTCCACAACACGGCCGTGTAGTAATTCATAAATATTTATTGGTAATGCCATATTATTTCCGCCTTTTCAGCGCTTACTTAGCGACAAATGTAAGAATAATATTTTGTGTTTCATGAATATCCTGCACTTCAAGAATTGCCCATTTCCCGAATTTCTCCGTATTATTTACTGCCGGAATCCACATTTCACGGGCTGTTTTTACTTTTATTGTTTTTTTATCATCTTTTTTTCCGGTAACTTCAAGAATAAGATTCAAAATGGATTTATCATGCATTTTAATTTTTACAATAAAGTCGGGTGTATATTGCCTTCCAATACCCTGATGTTCATAAGGGATAGTAAATCCTAAATTTTGATTTTTTACATAGGTAAGTACTTCAGGCATCTGTTCCAGTCTTTTTGCGACACCCTGTTCCCATTCTTCAGTATCAGCGACAACATAGTTTACATGGCTTTTTGCCGTCTCCCGCACTTCCTTAGTTGTTAAAAAATCAACATAACGCGTAGAGCCTATCGTATCGTAGGGAACAAGAATGGGTAATAACTTTTTATCTTTTTGATTTTTGATGTTTTCGACTATAATTGCCTGCTGAATTTTTGTTAAAGCGCCTGAAAAATATTGTCCCACTGAAAGAAATCCAATTACCATTCGATCTTTCAATACTACATAATTTTTTACATACTGCTCGGCAATTCGCCTAAGCTGTGGACCAAGCCAATATTTCTCAGCGCCGTCAGCGTCAGTGTAATAACGCTTGAGAAGGGCGGAAGTCAAATGCATAATAACTTCTCCCTCCCGGAGTTCTTTTATTCTTTCCATTGTTTCTTTAATTTCTACACCAATTATTCCGCTGCTCGTTACTTCAGTTGGTTCGTTTTCAATAATTGTTTTTGATTCATCAGTAAAATGCGCCTCCAGTTTAACTTCATTTAATTCATAACGATAGCCCTCAACACGAGGGTAAGTAATTTCATATTGTTCACGTTCAGATAATGCATAAACACGATGAAAAATTTTTGGCGGCTGAGGCGGAGTCTCTCCTTCTGCTTTTAAAAAATTAAATGGAACACCATAAACCTCAGCATATTCTGGGGTCATAAGACCGGTTGATTCATCAACGTTATAATCAATGCGTCGCAAAGCTCTGCCAATTACCTGTTCACATAAAAGCTGGGTAGAAAATGCGCGCACTCCTAAAATATGGGTGACGGTATTGACGTCCCATCCTTCAGTAAGCATTGAAACTGAAACAACGCATTTAATGTTTTCCCCAAGCTTGCCGGGTTTGCCGACTGTGTTCATTACTTCACGCAATAATTCTTCATCTGTCGGTTCTGTCCTGCCCGGAAAACGCCGGCGGTATTCTTTATGGAAATCATCAATTTCTTTATCAAAAATATTTTTGAATTCCGAATTGATTTTTTCTCCGCTTTCAAGCTGTGCGCTGTCAATAAGCAGCGTGTTTGGACGATCAAGAAAACGCACTCCGTCTTCGTTCCGGAATATAGGCAGATTACCTTTTTCAATTTTAATTCCACTGCTTGCAGTTTCTTTTTCATAACCGGTTATCCAGCGATAAACTAATTCTGAAACTGTTGTATTGTTGCATACTACAATCATTACCGGCGGCATCACACCTGAATTATTTTTTTTGTGTTTCTCGTATTCACGATAATATTTTTCATAGCTTCCATAAAGGGATTCCAAAGCTTCCTGCAATGTTGTAGGCAAAATCAGTACTGAAAGATTATATTCTTTCTTGCCGGTTTTCAGTCCTTTTTTGGGAAGATTGTCCCGAACATGCAGCCATAAATTACGAAATTCAGGTTCATCACCTTTAGCAATGGTGTCAGACTCAATTGGTAAACGCGGAATTTTTACAACACCGCATTCCAGAGCATCTAAAAGAGAAAAATCATAAACTGTCCATGGGAATAATGTGCCTTCCTGATAGCCTGAACCGCGCAGGAAATAAGGAGTTGCTGAAAGATCAATAATTCCATTAACGGTAATTTTTTTATAAAGCGCTTCAATTCCGCTGATCCAAACACGTGCTGATTTATTGTTTTCTTCCGCCTCTTTTCTGTCTTCCCCTGCCAATTTTTCTTCGTTTGGTTTTTCCCGATAGCAATGATGGGCTTCATCATTTATAACCAAAACGCGTTGTTTGTTAAGAATGCTTTTGAATGCCCTGTTTACCATAGCGTTCGGAGTCTCTTTCATAGCTTCATCTTTAATGATGCCTGTAGCTTTTATTACAGCGCCGAGTTGGAAACGAGGATTTTGGCGTAATTCCAACTGGTGAAAATTTGTTATAAAAACCACTGCCTGCTGAAGAAGTTCTAAATCCTGAATTGAAACGATATTGCGCTGTCGATAATAATTTTGAGGATCATTCGGACGTAATACATTAAGCCGGTCGCGAATAGTAATACCGGGAGTAATAATAACAAAAGCATCTGTAAAACGCGTATCCTGCGGGTAACGAATTTTATTAAGCGTATGGTAAGCAATAATCATTGCCATTACTACAGTTTTGCCGGAGCCTGTTGCCATTTTAAATGCTAATCGGTATAATCCGGGATTTGCGTCAGTGCTTGCTTTTTTGAGTGTATTAATTATCCAATTTTCCCCGAATTTTTCCGCAACTTCATTAATATACATTAATGTTTCAAGCGCTTCTATCTGGCAGAAAAATAATTTATTTTCCCGGTTTCCATCATTCCAGTAAAAAAGCAGATCGCGGGATGTTTTTGTTATACCTTGATAGCCGGCATCGCGCCAGGCTTTGATTTTAACGCGGATTTTATTTATGAATTCATTTTCTTTCTCAAGCTCGCTTCCATAAGCGCCTTCAGCAATATTCAGTGCAAGCTGTTTTTCTTTAGTCTTCGCTCGCGGGACAGGAATATAAAAACTGCTTGGACGGCGATAATTTAGAATTTCTTCGGTTAAGCCGCGTTCATCTGCTTTAAAATGCCGCGATGGTTCGTTGTACGGTGAATTGAGTATTGGATTTTTTGCCATATTTAACCTTTTTATTCAAATCCCATGTATATGTATTGTAAAATCAAAATATGGATAGTTTATTTAAACACAAAAATCGTAAAGAAGTCAAGAAATTTGAAATTTTTTGTGTATCCCCTCAGATATTGGTGTAGTTTGTCATTCCTGCGAAGGCAGGAATCCAGATGTTTTAAAAGTGGATTCCCAATTAAACATGCTGGGAATGACAGCCAAAGAAGCTTTTCTCACACCAATAACTGAGGCAATACTTTTTTATCAAAATGAATATTGTTATAAAATCCAAAAATTTCTTGATTTTTTTACTATTTTTATGGTTTAATAATATGACTTAATTATTGCTTCATCTGTGCATTTTTTGATTTGATGAGGGGGTGAAAATGTAATCAAAAATTAAAACTGATTCAATAATAATAAAAGAAAGGGGTAATTAATAAGCATGAAAAATAAAATATTTAAGCTATTGATTTTATTTATGTTAGTTTTTTTTNTATTAATTCAATTACCTATGGGAATAGCAGTTTTATTGCTGTCGGAGATGAAGCTAAAATTTTGAAATCAAATGATGGTGTTAACTGGAGTCTTGAATCTTCCGGAGTTAATCCTAATTTAAATGGTGTAGCTTATGGTAATAATATTTTTGTTGCAGTCGGCGGCGGAGGAACAATTGTAACATCTACAGATGGTGAAACATGGAATATTTCAAATTCCGGAATTACAGACCATCTTCTTAAAGTAATTTTTAGTAATAATATTTTTATGGCTGTTGGCAGTAATGGAACAATTATTACATCACCGGATGGAACCTCATGGACAAAAAAAGGTTCAGGCAGTACTGAATGGATTATTTCAATTACATTTGGGAAAGGGACTTTTGTAATTGTTGATGAAAATGGTCAAATTTTAAGTTCAAATGATAATGGGGATACATGGGTTGGCAGATTGACAAACAATATTAAAGCCGTTGCTTTTGGAAGTGATACATTTGCGGCTGTCGGAGGAAATGGGACTATTTATATTTCAGGAGATGCAGTAACCTGGTTAAAAAAATTTACAACTGACTATCCAAATCTAACTGCTGTTGCTTTTGGAGCAGAAAATTTTGTTGCTGTTGGGAATAACGGGGTAATTTGCACATCCAAAGATAAAGGACTGACCTGGACCGCAAGACCTACTGTTACGACAAGCGGACTTAATGGAATAACTTATGCTGATGAGGATGATACTTTTATTGCTGTTGGTGCCTCCGGTGTAATTATTCAATCTTATCCTGTTTCAGGAGGGACAGCAGTAAAAGGGCCTCTTGATGAATGGACAAAAAGAATAAGTGGTACTACAGATGGATTAAGGGGAATAGCATATGGGAATAATACTTTTGTAGCTGTTGGAGGTGATTTTAACGATGTTATTCTTACATCCGGTGAGGGTGTAACCTGGGGGAAAACAGATTTACTTACTTATAGCGGACTTATGGGAATCACTTTTGGAAATAATATTTTTGTTGTTGTTGGAGGAACATGGAACTCCGGAGCAGTAATTATGTCTTCAAATGATGGGGTTACATGGGAAACAAAAACTTCAGGGTCTTTAAATCTTCTTTATGGTATAATATATGGTAATGGTATGTATGTGGCTGTTGGTGATAAAGGAACCATTTTAACATCAACAGACGCAAGTACATGGACAAATCAAAGTTCAGGAGTTACAACTTCACTTGAAGGAATTACTTATGATAATGATAACAATCTATTTGTTGCGGCGGGTGTCTCCGGAGTTATTTTAACTTCTCCTGACGGTATAATATGGACAATACAGAGTACAGGCATTACGAAACAACTAAAAGATGTAGCTTATGGGAATAATACTTTGGCTGCTGTTGGTAATAAAAATTTAAATACTGAAAAAGCACCAATCCTAACTTCTTTTGACAATGGTATTACATGGATAAGTAGAAATTCAACAACTACTAATTCACTTAATGAAACAATTTTTGAAAATGATATTTTTGTTGCTGTAGGAGAAAAAGCCACAATTTTGACGTCTGCAGATGGTGAAACATGGATTGACAGGAGTTTATCCAATGATTTTTCATCATTACGAGATATTGCATATGGGGAAAATACATTTGTAATTGTCGGTAATGGCGGGGTAATACTTCAATCTGATGATGTTACAAGTGTACCTACTGACACGACATCACCGCAGGTAAGTTCCACAGACCCGGCAAATAATGCAACAAATGTTGCAGTTAATACACCAATAACAGCAACATTTTCAGAAGAAATGGATGACTCTACAATTAACTCAACAACTTTCACTTTGAAAGATGACTCAAATAATGCAGTTGCAGGTAACGTAACATATTCCGGCAATGCAGCTACATTTTCGCCATCTGTGAATCTTGTGAATAACACACAATATACAGCAACAATTACAACCGGGGCAAAAGATTTAGCAGGGGATGTACTCGATCAAGATTATAATTGGACTTTCA
>JACQWU010000252.1 GCA_016209155.1 Candidatus Desantisiibacteriota bacterium
TGAATAGAAGTGATTTTCCCGCCGCTTAAATCAATAGCAAAAAAACTTTTCAGCAAATCTTTCATCTGTTCTTCACGAAAAAACATAGAAAAAACCGCATTATTTGTAACGTTCCCCGCTCTTTCAATATATCCCATCCCTTGTTTATAAAGAACTACTTTTTTTACTGCCGGAGGTTCAGTATTACTGCCAGATATTTGGACATTGCCAGCTTCAGATATATCAAAATTTGCGGCTATTAAAATAAATAATACAACAATAAAAACAATATTTTTAAAATATGTTTTAAATGACATTATATTTCCTCCCTATTTTTCTTTAGAATGATTTAATTTAATCATATAAAAATAGGAGTGTCAAGAAATTTTTGGATTTTTCGATTTTTTTAAATGTGAATTTCTCAAGGAAGTTTGAGAGTTAAAACCGGAGTGCAAAGATAATAAATCTTTGTGAAAAAATTTCCAAAATAATTACATATTAAATATTTATCTCTTAAAATATCTATTTCGGGAAAATATTTATTTGAAAAATAATTTTGCCGGAAATAGGATATAAAACAAATAAATGTTTTTTTTGTTTTAGTATAATCATAATTCATATCAGATATATTTTTGTCTTTAATTACAAATTCAAGTGTTTTTGATTCTGTGAATTCTCCATGGTTATCATACGTAATAATTTTCCAGGCGTATATTCCGGGTTCCTGCGGTACATTCATTGATGTATTATTTTCATTAATATTTTCAATTCTTGAAACGATCTCATTAAAATTGCTGTCTTTGGATAATAACAAAGTGTAATGCAATTCATCATAGGGGTCAGGATCACCCGTTGATATCCATGAAAAATCCAGGGAAGAATCATCAAGATAAATATATTTACCTGAAACCGGTTGTTTTAATATAGATTTACGCGGTGGTTCATTTTGAAAATTAGTTACAAAATATCCGACATCCGAAAGAGTACTTAAATTATAATTATCTTTTGCTTTTACTTTCCAATAATAAAATGTATGATCTTTTAAAATTCCGTATTCATTAATATTGTAAGTTGTCGTATTCAATTTAATTTTTATTATTTCAGGGGAAGAGAAGTCTTCATTATCATCAACATACAAATCGTATGTAACTATTTCAGATGGATCTATATCTTTTGATTCCTCCCAGTATAAGACAGGATTAAGAGATGTTTCTTCTCCCTTATAAGGAGCTGATAATAAAAATTTCTGCGGAGGTAATTCATCAGAATCGACAGTGAACCTCTGCATCTCTGACCAGCCGCTTGCGATTTCATATTCATCAACTGTACAAACAGAGTACGACCATGTTGTTTTATCTGTCAAAAGAATTTCAGGAGTAATATGTGAGGAATCACCGACTTCATAGCTGAATTTATAATTATTTAAAATTTCTCCATCATCATCAATCCTGATAATATATTTAAAATCATTTTCTCCGTCTGAGGTTAAACTGTCTAAAGTCTTATCCCATGAAAATTCAGGATTAAATATATTTATTTTATCTCCGTTTGCAGGAACAAAACCTGATATTGGAGGAGAAGGTTTTTTGGAAAACATAGCCCGCATATTATAATCATAAGCGCTTTTTGAATAAATACCATTTTTAAGAAAATACGATCCCCCGCTTAAACTACCATAATAATCAAGTGAAATTTTATATAGATATGGATGATAAACATTCAAAAGCTGATAATTAATTTCCACAAAAGGCTTGTAATTATCTTCAATTAGTACTGTTGAATCTAAATTAATCACTTTCCATCCGGAATATTTATTTTCACCTTTTTGTGAATATAATAGTCTTCCCGGGATATTATTGTCACTAATAGAATCATAAATATTTATTGTATAAGCCATATCTTTCTGTAAAAAATATGTTTTAATTTTAATTAGTTTGCATTTTTCATCAGGGAGAAATTTTACACCGACAGTATTGATACCGGTATCATAAACATACCAGCTAAATTGAAGTTCATCATAGCTTTTTGTATTACCTTTAATTCTGCGTGGATAGATGTCCATTATTGCGGCTGTTGAATAATCAAGTTTAAAATTTTTCACCGAGGTATTTGTAATATTGCCAAAATAATCTTTGGAATTAGGAGTGGAATTATTATCAAAAAAATTGTTACTATAGCTTCCCGGATAAGGATCCCCGTTGTCCCCAAAACTGGTCTCATTATCTATCTCAGAAAGACCATCTGCTTCTTCAAGATCAACAAGACGGGAAATGTCATTTGTATTTTCAAATTCATCTTCATTTATATGCCATATTAAAACACCTTCTCCCGGTAGACCTGCATCATATTTTGTTTTTTTTCTATATTCAAGTAAAAAATATCTGTTATTCTGAAAATTGTCTTCCCATATTTTTATCCCTGATTGATAATCTTCTATCGGATGCAATTTTTTATTAATAGTATTTTGCTTTATTATTTCAGGGTCAATCCATCCCAATCGTGTTTTACCCCAGATACTCAGCTGTGAAGGAGTATCCCCTGGTTCTGATATTTTATTCCATGACCCAAAAGACATTAAGCACCATGAACCAATACCATTTGAGGTTTTATCCATATCATATAAATCCGGCAAATCAAGTAAATGTCCAATTTCATGGGCACATGTACCAATCTGTGTTATAGATTTTTCATACCATTCTCCCATTTCCACATAATTGTTCTGTCTTTTATCTAATGGAGGAAGTCCTTCACATACTCGTACCCTATCTACTGTTGGAACATATTCAATTGAAAGCGTGGCGCTATGCGCCCATATTGACGGATGATTATTCAGACTGCTGTAACCTGCTACAATTACAACAACAAATAACTCATCTTTACCTATCCATCCGTCGTGATTAGTATCAAATTTTGAAAAATCCATATAAGTGTCTGCGGCAATAATAGCATCCCTTACAATTATGTTTGAATAAATTGTAATATTAATTCCCATATTTGGATGAATACCCGGAAGTCTTATCCAATCAGTTACACCGTTATTTTTTATTCCCGAATCTTCTTCAGCAGGGATTAAATTAAATTTGCCGTAGGACGTTTCATTATAGTATTTCTTAACACTTTTATCATTGCCAAAAAACATATTCTCCCAGTCTTTTTCTGTAGTACCTATAGGCATGGAATCAGCAAAATCCGCTAAAATTATCAGCATTTTTTGATCCCCTGTTTTTTTTACAGGGTATTTGCTAATTAATGGATCATCAGGGATATCCTTAAAAAATCTATCTGTTTTTGTATTTTTATGTAGGTTCAATTTTTTCCGGCTGATTATTTCTTTAATTTTTTTTGCTGATGGTCTAATATATCTGCCTATATTTGGAGGAGGCGGGTAATGAGCCGGAAATTTTGTGGGTTTTAAATTGCCTGGTAAATCCAAATCTGCATATACCCATGCTTTAGTTTTAGCATCAAGTAAAATGGTATAACCATCGACAGATTCGGCAAAATTAAACCATTCATCACCAAAATAACGTGCTTTTATAATATTTCCGTCCGGTTGAACCAATGTAACTATTTTATCCGGCTCTATCGGAACTGCAAATATTGGTTTAATGAAACATGAGAATATAAAAATAATTAAAAA
>JACQWU010000253.1 GCA_016209155.1 Candidatus Desantisiibacteriota bacterium
AAGATATTTCTATTGAAGCAATATCAGGTGCTACTATTACTTCACAGGCTATAGTGTCTGCAACAAAAGAGGCTTCAATCAGAATAATTACTGAAATAAATGAGCGTAATTTGAAATCAATTGTTCCGATAAAAAAAGATGAAATTAAATTATGGCAGAATCAAAGTGTAAATCCTTCAGAAGCAAGTGAATACGATTGATTATTAGGAGATTTTATGACTAAAAAGGAAATACTTTTACAGGGTATTATTAAAGAAAATCCAATATTTAAAATAGTATTGGGAATATGCTCTACACTCGCAATAACCTCGTCAATGGAAAACGGTATGATGATGGGATTTGCCGTGATGTTTGTTTTGCTTGGTTCTAATCTTCTAATTTCTGTTTGCAGAACATTCATTCCGGACAAAGTCCGCATACCTGCTTTTATAGTAATAATAGCCACATTTGTTATTGTAGTTGAATTGATTATGCATGCATATGCCGAGTCAATTTATAAAGCGCTTGGAATTTTTCTTCCTTTAATAGTAGTTAATTGCATTTTGCTGGGCAGAGCAGAAGCTTTTGCATCAAAAAACACTGTGATAGATTCAATATTGGATGCAATAGGTATGGGAATTGGTTATTTCCTTGCCATAATGTCCATCAGCTTCATAAGAGAGTGTCTTGGTTCAAATCAGATTTTTGGTTATACAATTATAAAAGGTTTCAGCCCTGCATCAATTTTTATTTTACCGCCCGGCGGATTCCTTACAATAGGTTTTTTACTTGCTTTTATTAATTGGTTGAGTTTAAGAAAAAATAATAAAATTGTAATTGAAACCCCTGCTTGCTGTAATTTAAATGATTTGCAAAAAAAAGAATGTAAATGCAATGAATAAAATTCAGGTGGATAAGGCTGAAGGGATAAGGTTTTTAGATGCTAATTAAAATAAACAGAAAATTATAGGAGGGAATAAAATGGATATTGGAAGATTAATGTCTATTATTATAGGGTCAATACTTATTAATAATTTTATTTTAACAAGATTTCTCGGATGCTGTCCATTTCTTGGAGTATCAAAAGATACAGATTCATCTATAGGAATGGGGCTCGCTGTAATATTCGTTATGACACTGGCATCCAGTATCTGCTGGGTTGTTGAAAGATATATTTTAATGTCACTGGGAATAGAATATCTGCGGACACTTGTGTTTATTCTTGTTATTGCAGTTCTTGTACAGATGGTAGAAGCTATTATTTTAAAAACAAGTCCGGGACTTTATAAATCATTGGGAATTTATTTGCCTCTTATTACTACAAATTGCGCAGTGCTTGGAGTTGCTTTCCTCAATTCTGATAAGAGTTATAATTTTATCGAATCAACAATTCATGGTTTTGGCGGGGGAGTAGGATTTATGCTCGCACTGATTTTAATGTCATGTATACGGGAGCGTATACAATTTTCAAAAATACCTAAACCCTTTGCAGGCACTCCAATAGTTTTCATTACAACAGGGCTTATGGCTATGGCTTTTATAGGTTTTGCAGGATTGATAATACAGTAATTATTTAAAAGGAAATTATTTATGGACATAATAACTACTTCAGCTGTCATTGTTGGCGGCATGAGTTTTATTTTTGGTGCATGTCTTACATATGTAAGTTATAAATTTGCGGTTGTTCTTGATCCCAGGAAGGAATTACTGCTAAAAATTTTACCCGGTGTAAACTGCGGTGCATGCGGATTTGCAGGATGTGGTAATTATGCGGATAAGCTGGCTGCGGGTGAAATATTGTCTCCGAATTTATGTGTCCCGGGAAGCGATGCTGTTGCACGTGAAATAGCAAAAATTTTAGGGATAGATGAGGTCTCATGCAAAAATCCATGCAAAGCTGTTATTATATGCGGGGGCGGCAGTAAAGAAGCTGTTAAACAATTTGAATATGACGGAGTTTACACCTGCAAAGGTGCCAATTTAATTGCAGGCGGTAATAAGGTATGCAAATACGGGTGTATCGGTTTTGGCGACTGTACTCGTGTGTGTCCGTTTGACGCAATCCATATGAGTAATAATGGACTTCCGGTTGTGAACAATAAATGTAACGGATGTGGAAAGTGCATAAATGAATGTCCTAAAAAAGTACTAACACTTGTCGATAATAAACATTTTGTTAATATTTTATGTCATTCAAATGATAAAGGTGTCCTTGTAAGAAAAATATGCACAAAAGGTTGTATTGGATGTATGAAGTGTGTGAAAGCATGCCCGACGCAAGCAATTGAATATGAAAATTTTCTTGCAAAAATTAATTATACAAAATGCAATAATTGCGGGGAATGCATTAAAGTCTGTCCAACCGGAACAATAATATAGCCTTTATTATTTTTAATATCAAATGTTTATTCTGTACTCACTTTTTACATTTAAATGCTCTGATTCATCCCGATTAAATTTGAAAATTTCTACAATAATATAAATATGAAATTTAATTAAATTGTTTGACAATAGTATTGCCAGCGATTAAAATAGTTAAATATTTTTAAATAGGAGATATAAAATGTTTAAAGGATCTATAACTGCAATTGTTACACCTTTTAAGGATAGTAAAATAGATGAAAAAGCTTTAAGGGATTTAATTGAATTCCAAATTAAAAACGGGACTCAGGGTATTGTGCCATGTGGAACTACAGGGGAGTCAGCCACATTAAGCTATGAAGAACATAAAAAAGTAATTTCTATTACTGTTGAAACTGTAAATAAAAGGATCCCTGTAATTGCAGGGTCAGGTTCGAATAATACGGAAGAAGCCATAGAATTAACCAAATATGCTAAATCAGCCGGCGCGGATGGTGCGTTATTAATCACTCCTTATTATAATAAACCGACTCAGCAGGGACTTTTCAAACATTTTGAAAAAGTTGCAGGTGCGGTGGATATCCCAATAGTTCTTTATAATGTACCGTCACGCACAAGTGTAAATTTATTGCCTGCTACAGTTGAAAAATTATCAAAAATTTCAAATATTGTGGCTGTCAAAGAAGCTACCGGAGATTTAAAACAATGCAGTGAAATAATAAATCTGTGCGGAGATAGAATTGTTCTTCTTTCAGGTGATGATTTTACTGTATTGCCTCTTCTTTCAATAGGAGCAAAAGGTGTCATTTCTGTAGTATCAAATGTAGCTCCGAATGATATGTTTTTATTAATATCCGAATTTAATAAAGGTAACATAGCAAAAGCGTGTGAAATTCATTACAGGATTTTCAATCTGACAAGTATGCTTTTTATTGAAACCAATCCGGTTCCGGTAAAAACTGCTTTAGCTATGATGGGAAAAATAAAAGAAGACGTCAGATTACCTCTTTGCGGTATGCTGGAAGAAAATAAAAATAAATTAAAAGAAGTTCTTTTGAAAATGAAACTAATATAGCAGTATTTTAAATCAGTTTGGGAGAAAAATTATGATAAAAACAATAGTGACAGGTTGTTGCGGGAGAATGGGAAGAGCTATTATTAAATGTCTTGCTGATGAACCGGAAATGGCTTTGGTCGGAGCTATTGAATCCCCTGGACATCCAAATATCGGGAAAAATGTTAATGATATTATGGGATTGGACAAATTTAAAATATTGATTGATGATAATTTTGAAGAAGTGATAGATAAAGCAGATGTGGTGATAGAATTTATACTTCCTGATGTCACTTTAAAACATTTAGAGATAGTAAAAAGCTATAATAAAAAAATTGTAATAGGTACAACGGGTTTTAAAGACGAAGAAAAAAATATAATAAAAAAATATTCAGAATCTATAGCTATTGTTCTTTCCCCGAATATGAGTGTGGGAGTAAATCTTTTATTTAAGCTGGTAGAAGATGTGGTTGATGTTTTGCAAAGCGGATATGATATTGAAATAATTGAAGCACATCATAACTTAAAAAAGGATGCTCCAAGCGGAACAGCCATGAAGATTGCTGAAATCCTGGCAAAACAGCAGAATAAAAAGCTTACCGATATAAGTGTTTACGGAAGAAAAGGACTGGTAGGACAGCGCACGCGGGAGGAAATAGGAATTCATGCTGTTCGTGCCGGTGATATTGTGGGTGATCATACTGTACTTTTCGGTGGTATGGGTGAGAGACTTGAAATTACTCATCGCGCGCATAGCAGAGACAATTTTGCTCTGGGTGCTATCAGAGCCGCAAAATTTATTGTCAGCAAAGAAAAAGGTATTTTTGATATGCTTGATGTATTGAAATTAAAGAAATCATGAATATTAATGAATAGAGAAAATATAAATAAATTTAGGATTGGAATGAATCAAAATATGTAATTTGAAATTTGAGATTTGAAATTTGCTATAGGAGGAATAATGGAAAATTTTTTTTTAGAACCGGCAGATAGAGTGAAAAATTTGCCAACCTATCTTTTTGCGGCAATTGATAAAATGAAATCAGAAGCTGTTAAAAAAGGCAGGGATGTTATAGACTTAGGAATCGGTGACCCTGATTTGCCTACCCCTGCAGAAATAGTAGAAAGTCTTTATATATCTGCAAAAGAACCTGTGAATCATAGATATCCTTCATATATTGGGATGATATCTCTGCGTTCATCCATTGCCGCATGGTATAAAAAAAGATTCGGTGTAGTTCTTGACCCTGAGACTGAGGTGCTGCCTTTAATAGGTTCAAAGGAAGGGATTGCTCATATTCCTCTTGCGTTTATTAATCCGGGTGATGTTGTTTTGTTTGGGGATCCTGGTTATCCTGTGTACCCGGCAAGCACTATTTTAGCCGGAGGAACACCTCATCCATTACCTTTGCTTAAAGAGAATAACTTCTTGCCAATTCTTGAGAATATTAGTGCGGATATTTTAAAAAAGGCAAAATTGCTTTTTGTTAATTATCCAAATGGTATAACCGCGCTAAATTCAGATCCAAAAATAATTGAGAACCAAAATAAAATATATAAACAGCGCAGAGATCTAATGATAGAAGGACTCCATAGAGCAGGTTTTAAAGTTGAAAAACCTAAAGCTACTTTTTATATATGGATGCGTATCCCTGACAGATATACTTCGCTTGAATTTACTACTATTATGCTTGAAAAAGCAGATGTTGTTTGTACTCCTGGAATAGGATTTGGTAAATATGGTGAAGGATACGTGCGTTTCAGTTTGACAGTAAATACAGAAATACTAAAGAAAGTTATCGAAAGACTTAGCAGTTTAAAAATAGGCTGAAGACTTAAGGTTGAAGGCTGAAGACTGAAAAAAATAATGATTAATTGAAATATTTATCCTTTAGTCTAAAATCTTCAGTCTAAAAACCTTCAGTCTAATATAATCATAGAATATGAAAATACAAAAAAATGTGTACTTAGGATTAGGATCTAATTTAGGAAATCGTGAGAAAAATATTGTTAATGTTTTAGCTATATTATCACAAAATCCCAAGGTGAAAATTTTAAAAATATCATCATTTTATGAGACTGAACCTGTTGGGTATAAAAATCAGGGATGGTTTTTAAACTGTGTAATTTTAATTAAAACAAGTTTGCCTCCTCTTAAATTGCTAAGCGAATTAAAAAATATTGAACTGGAGCTTAAAAGAAAAAAAAATATCCGTTTTGGACCTCGTACTATAGATATGGATATTTTGATGTATGGGAGTGATATATTGAGGTCAAAACAACTAATAATACCTCATCCCCGTATGCATGAACGCCGTTTTGTCCTTGCTCCCCTTGCTGAAATTGCAAGCGGCAGGATACATCCTGTTTTAAGGAAAAGAATATCCACTTTATTAAAAATTTTAGCTGATAAAGAAAGAGTAAAAAGATATAATAAGACTGAAGGCTGAAGACTGAAGACCGAAGGTTAATAAGATATTAATCCTTTAGTCTAAAAGTCTTCAGTCTAAAATCCTTCAGCCTTTAAATTAATTCAAGAAATTAGATGGAGTATGATAATTATGCAATCTTATAAATATATTGCAGTTGAAGGGCCTATCGGTGTCGGAAAAACTTCACTTGTGCATCTTCTTGGAAAGATGTTTAACGCTAAAGAAGTTCTTGAAGACATTGAAGATAATCCATTTCTTGAAAATTTTTATAAAAATATTCGATTGCATGCTTTTCAGACACAGATATTTTTTTTAATAAGCCGGTACAAACAATTAGAACAGTTGATACAGCCGGGATTATTTGAAGATATGGTAATTACGGATTATATTTTAGATAAAGATAAAATTTTTGCAATGGTCACCCTTGATGATGATGAAATGAATATGTATAATCAGATTTATCCTTTGTTTAACAGGAGAACACCAAACCCGGATCTTTTAATTTATTTACAGGCAAGCACAGATGTTCTCTGGGAAAGAATAAAAAAAAGAAACAGGCATTTTGAAAAGAACATTTCAAAAGAATATTTAAAAGAAATAAATCAGGCATATGACAGCTATTTTTTTACTTATTCAGAGACACCGCTTCTGGTAATTAATACTAATGAGATAGATTATGTTCATTCAAGCGCGGATCTTGATGATTTGATTAAACAAATAAAAGAAATGGGAAAAGGAACAAAATATTATATTCCTAAACTTTAGATAAGGAGAATGTGAAAAATGTTAAAAAAATTGTATGTTGTTTTTATGTTTGCAGGTTTTTTTTTATTTACAGTATGTCTATACGCCGCACAGGAAGGAAAGTCTGAAAATGAAGTGAGAAATGCGCCTCCGCTGCAGCCATTTTCAATGATGCATGGAAATATGAGTAATATGAGCAATATACCGCAAAACATGGAAATCCCGGGGCGGAAGAAAAGTTGCGCATTCTGTGTTAAATTAGATATGATAATAAGAAATGGGGCAATCTTAGGATTAACTCAAGAACAAACGGGGAAAATTATTGATCTGAAAAATGAATGCAAAAAGACTCATATTATTAAAAATGCCGAAATAGAAACATTCGAAGTGGATTTGGAAGCTTTTCTTAATAAAGAAGAAATCGATTACACTGCATTAAAAGAAAGAATAAAAAAGACAGCTGAAATTGGTTCAGGAATTCAAGTATTTTGTATTGATTCATTATCTAAAGGTATGGAGCTTTTAACCAAAGAACAGCAAAAGAATCTTTTTCATATAACTGATATGCAGAGAAGAAATATGATGATGCAAAATGATAGAATGAATTCTCAAATGAGAAATATGATGCCGCAAATGCCGAATAAAATGAATCGGCAGCCGGAAGATACCACAGGACAAAAGCAGGAACAATTAAAATAGCTGAATACTAATTATTCAGCAAAAATAAGGAGGAAACAAGTATGGGGAAAAAAGTGCTGGCAGTTTTTTTTCTGTTAATATTAGCAGGATGTGGTGGAGTACAAATATTTAACTCGGAAGATTTTAAAAATAATGCGTTGAATATGGCAAAAGAATATGTTAATGCTCCAAAAGAAAAACAATTAAAGCATTTTAAAGAATTAAATATAAAAAAAGTTGTGATTACCGAATTTAATGTTATATTTTTTACAAGATTTAATGGTAAGGAAGACGAGGCATTAATTACGGAAAAAGTGTATAATACTATTGTGGAAACAGTTCAAAAAGAACTTGGCTGGGAAGTAGTATCACGAGAGGAATTGGTTAAAAGCGGAAAATATCAGTCTCTTGTAAAAGAAGAATACTTAAGTGAAAATAATAAAAGTAATAAAGATAATATAAATAAAGATGATATATTTGTTCTTCCGGCAAAAGGACTTGGAATTGTATCAACTGAAATAGTGCAAAAAATAAAAGGTTTTAGAAGTATTGGCAGCACTTTAAAAATGGCGAATAATGTTCATAATGAAGCTGGAGTGCTTGAAGATATTGGGGCTGATGCTGCGATAAAAGTTAGCCTTGTAGCAAGCGATCATTTTACGGGCAGAGGCGGTAAAGATAATATGCGTGCGGAAATAAGCAACTATGCAGGTAATTATACTGTTGTTGATATTTTGGTGGGGTATGCTAAAGATGATGTGCGATACAGCTATAAAGAAACAATGCGTTTTGCACTAAAGAGTGATAAGAATCATGTCATTATTTCAAGTGTCAACTGTTATGACAATAGCCAGGAAATCTTTGTTAATACTGAAAAATATTTGCAGGGATATAATGATATTGTCAAAGCTTTTGCGGAAATGATATCAGTAAGAATTAAAAATGCACAATGATTAATTTAATCAGCCGTTTGAATTAAAATTAATAGTATTTCCGTTGTTTTATTATGTTTATTTAGAGTAATAATTGATTAGTACTGTTTTTCTCACTTGACAGGCGCAAATAAAGAGGTTAAAATACCAAATCTTAATAGATTATTTTTTGCGCCTGTAGCTCAGTAGGATAGAGCAACGGATTTCTAATCCGTTGGCCGGAGGTTCGAATCCTCTCAGGCGCGCCATATGCACATTTGTGACATATTTATGGTGGGTGTAGCTCAACTGGTTAGAGCATCAGGTTGTGGACCTGAGGGTCGAGGGTTCAAGTCCCTTCACTCACCCCAATTTTTGCGCCCGTAGCTCA
>JACQWU010000254.1 GCA_016209155.1 Candidatus Desantisiibacteriota bacterium
ACACGATTCGAATCGTATCCGAGATACTGGAATCAAATGGTTCTTCATCCATGGCGACTGTGTGCGGCGGCTCTCTTGCTTTTATGGATGCAGGGATACCGATAAGCGGGCAGGTGGCAGGTATTGCTATGGGACTTATAAAAGAAGAAGATAAAGTAGCAATTCTTTCAGATATCGTTGGAATGGAAGATCATCTTGGAGATATGGATTTTAAAGTCGCAGGTACTGAAAAAGGGATTACCGCTCTTCAGATGGATATTAAGATTGAAGGTGTAACTTTTGAAATTATTCAGAAAGCGCTTCAGCAGGCTAAAGAAGGAAGATTGTATATCCTTAATAAAATGAATATAATTATTTCAAGCCCGAGAGAAGAACTTTCCACTTATGCTCCGAGAATTAAAACAATTTATATTGATATAGAGAAAATAAAGGATGTAATCGGACCGGGCGGAAAAATTATCAGGAATATTATAGAAGTGACAGGTGTAAAAATAGATATCGAGGATGACGGAAAAGTTGTCATTGCTTCAGTAAATGAATCGGATATACAGAAAGCACTGGATATGATTAAATATCTTACTGAAGATGTTGAAGTCGGGAAAATTTATCTTGGAAAAGTAATGAGGGTAGTTGCTTTTGGAGCTTTTGTAGAAGTTCTTCCAGGGAAGGAAGGATTAGTCCATATATCCAAACTGGCTGATCATCATGTCAAAGAAGTTACCGATGTGGTAAAAGAGGGCGATGAAGTTCTGGTAAAAGTTGTTGAAATTGACAAACAGGGAAGAATAAACTTAAGCCGCAAAGATGCTCTCGGCGAAAATGAGAAAAAAGAAAATAAAGACAATAAAAAATAATGTTATTTATGGAAAATTAAACCTTCGGATATTATATTAAATATGTTCGGAGGTTTTTGTTTTTAAATATGTGACTATTCGGGTATTTAGACAGAAGGTTGAAGTATGTTCCTAAAAACCTTCCACCTTCAGCCTATTCACCTTAAATATTATATAAAGGAAATTTTTATGCCGGATGAAATTAAAGAAGAAATTAGTGATTTAATTCAGCAGAGAATGCAAAAGCTAAAAATGTTGAATGAAAAAAATATTAAACCTTATGTTTATAAATATCCAATATCACATAAAGCCTCTGAAATTATAAGTACGTTTTCATCCCTTGGTGAAGGTGAAGAATCTAAAGAAGAAGTCCATACAGCAGGCAGGATTATGGCTTTGCGTAAACACGGCAAAAGCTGTTTTGCGCATATTCAGGATGATTCCGGTAAAATACAGCTTTATATAAAACAGGATAAATTAGGGAAAGAAAATTTTGAACTGTTTGACAATACAATAGATATTGGAGATTTTTTAGGTGTAAAGGGCACTGTTTTTCGGACAAAAACAGGAGAGGTTACTGTATATGTCTGCGAGGCTGTTTTATTAACAAAATCTCTTCATCCTTTACCTGAAAAATGGCATGGACTAAAAGACAAAGAAATACGTTATAGACAGCGTTATGTTGATTTGATAGTAAATCCTGAAGTTAAAGATGTTTTTAAATCACGCAGTAAAATAATATCCGCTATGCGGAAATTTCTGGAAGAAAAAAAATTTCTGGAAGTGGAAACACCAATGATGCAGCCTATTCCGGGAGGAGCGGCAGCAAAACCGTTCATAACTCATCATAATGCCCTCGATATAGACCTTTATCTGCGTATTGCTCCGGAATTGTATCTTAAACGCCTGGTAGTTGGAGGTATGGAAAGAGTTTATGAGATAAACCGTAATTTTCGTAATGAAGGACTTTCTATAAGACATAATCCTGAATTTACTATGCTTGAATTATATCAGTCTTATGCTGACTATAACGACCTTATGAGTTTAACCGAAGATTTAATAGCAGGAATTGCGAAAACTGTTTTCGGAAAATTAAATTTTGAATTTCAGGGACAGAATATTGACTTCACTCCGCCATGGCAGCGTTTAACAGTAGATGAAGCAATAAAAAAATATACAGGTGAAGACGACCCGATGAGTAAAAATCTTATTGACAGAGTAAAAGAAAAACTCGGCAGTGAAAAAAGGTCTGCATACATAAAAAACATAATTTTTGAAGAATTGGTTGAGGAGAAACTGATACAACCGACTTTTATAATAGATTATCCTATTGAACTTTGTCCTTTAACCAAAACAAAAAGAACAGATGCATCCATTGCAGAACGTTTTGAATTGTTTGTTGGTTCAATGGAATTGGCAAATGCATACTCTGAGCTTAATGATCCCATAGAGCAGAAAAAAAGGTTTGAAAAACAAATGGATGAAAGAAAAGCCGGTGATCTGGAAGCGCAAATGATGGATGAAGATTTTGTACGCGCTCTGGAATATGGAATGCCCCCGACAGCCGGACTTGGCATAGGAATAGATAGACTGGTAATGCTTTTAACAAACTCAAATTCGATAAGAGATGTAATTTTCTTCCCTCATATGAGGCCGGAAAAAAGTTAAATTTTAAGGAATTAATATGTCCTTTTTTGAATGGTTTATCGGATTGCGTTATATCAAAGCTAAAGAGAAGCGTGCTTTTATTTCTTTGATAACTCTCATCTCTATCGGCGGAGTTGCTCTCGGAGTTATGATACTTATTACTGTTTTGGCAGTAATGAATGGTTTTGAAAAAGATCTTCGCAATAAAATACTCGGAACAATGTCTCACATAACAATTTTCAAGCAGGGGGAAGACAATTTTAAGGAATATCGAGAAATAATGACCCGTATTTCTAAAACCCCTCATATCGTCAGCTCTACTCCTTTCATATTTGCTCAAGCCATGCTTCAATCAACTTCCGGGTCAATGGAAGGTGTGATAGTAAGAGGTGTAAATCCTATACAGGAAGCTTCAGTAACAGAAATCAAAAAAAATATAATTGAAGGAAATTTGTCACTCAACGAAAAAGAAATAGTGATAGGAAAAGAATTGGCAAATAAAATGGGAGTAAGAATCGGAGATACACTTCTTGTTATCTCCAAGGTGGTTCAGACTCCTATGGGACTTATGCCGCGTTCAACAGAATTCAAAGTAGCAGGAATTTTCGAGACGGGCATGTATGAATATGATATTTCACTGATTTATATTTCACTTGATATGGCACAAAAATTATATGGATTTGGGAATGGAGTATCAGGGATAGAAATAAAACTGGATGATATTTTTTACGCAGAAAAAATTGCCGTTTTACTTCAAAAGGAACTTGCATATCCTTCTTGGGCGCGAAGCTGGTCAGATATGAACCGGAATCTGTTCTCCGCGCTAAAACTCGACAAA
>JACQWU010000074.1:0-3822 GCA_016209155.1 Candidatus Desantisiibacteriota bacterium
CGCGCCAACATCAACCATGTCACCTGTCGCAAGTATTATCCCCATTATTGACATAATATTTACGGTAAATTTCATTCCAAGCATTGGAATAAAAGCAATTATTGTCGCAATAGGTAAAATAATAATCGGCATTGCTGCGGATGGAATATGAAGAAGGAAAAATATAATCATAATTGCAACAATAACAAAATCTTCAATCAAAACATCTTTGACAGTATCAAGTGATTTCTCAATTAAATCACTGCGGTCATAAGTCGTAACTATTTTTACCCCTTTAGGCAGACTTGTTTCTATCTCTTTCAGTTTTTCTTTTACTCTATCAATAACTTTTAAAGCGCTTTCATCCTGACGCATTATAATAATTCCACCGACAACGTCCCCCTTTCCGTCTAAATCCGCTACCCCGCGCCGGATATCAGGGCCTAATTCAACATTACCGATATGTTTAATAAGTATCGGAGTATCTTTATCGTTGCCGACAACGATACTTTCTATATCTTTTATTGACTTAATATAACCGCGGCCGCGAACCATATACTCTTTACCGGAAAATTCTATCAATCTGCCGCCTACATCATTATTCCCCATTCGAATTGCTTCAACAACTTCATTGATTGGAATCCCAAAACTAATAAGCTTAACAGGATCAACAATAACCTGATATTGTTTTACAAATCCGCCGATTGGAGCAACTTCAGCAACTCCGGGAATACTTTGGATATAGTAACGCAGATACCAATCCTGGAATGAGCGAAGTTCAGCTAAAGAATGCTGCCCTGTCTCATCAACCAGAGCATATTGAAATATCCATCCGAGTCCGGTTGCGTCAGGCCCAAGCTCAGTATTTACTCCATGTGGAAGGCGTTGAGTAATCTTGGACAAATATTCCATGACTCTAGAACGCGCCCAATAAATATCAGTCCCTTCCTCAAAAATAACATATACATAAGAATATCCAAAATCGGAAAAACCACGAATCGATTTAACTTTTGGAGCGCCAAGCAGTGATGAGATAATTGGATAGGTAACCTGATCTTCGATAATATCAGGAGACCTGTCCCAGCGGGAATAGATTATAACCTGTGTATCAGACAAATCAGGGATAGCATCAAGCGGAAGATTTTTAAAAGCAAAATATCCGCCTAGTACGACGCAGGCAACAAGCACGAAAACAATAAATTTATTATTCGCGCAATATTCAATTATCGATTCGATTAGATATTTCATAGTGCCTTAACAATTTTTGTTTTATTTGCCGAATTAATACATTATTGCATGAAAAAGATTCTTTGGCAAATTCAAGGGAAACGTAATCGGTAAGTTACCAGTGGGATTTGTCCCGCGAAGGCGGGAATCCATTCAGAGACAGAAGATACCCTGCGGTCTGTCTGCCGCAGGGTTCTTCATTAATTTTCCTATTGCTCTTGTTGTCAGTTTAATTATGTCCTTTGAATTTCCTGTTTTCTCCGCCTGACATAAACCAGTAAACAAAACCAAGAATAAGAACTGTACCTGCAAGTGTTGCCTGTCTTAAGAATGCTCCATGTTCTAATGTCCCTATTAAAATATCTCTTATAACAGCAACAAGAACTATTTCAACAAAAATAGTAATTGAAAATTTCCCGTGTTTAAGATGTTCAATTTCTGTATCCATAAGTTCTATCATTACCCACAGCATTAAAAGAGTTCCAAGAATATTTGTAACTCCATGCTCTGTATGTCCATTTAATAAGCTCCAGATATCATTAATAAATTGGCTTACAACAAAAAGAGAAATTACCATAAGAGCAATAACAAGACTAATATTAAGTCCATAAGTAAACATTTCCGTAATATGAATTAATTTTTTTTCAATTTTATATTTCAATGATACCTGCCCGAGCATCTCTTCTCTATAAGTATCTGACATGATATCATGATTTATAGCAAGTATCTTTTCAAGAGAATGATATAAATCCATTCGTTCTTCATCATCTTTAATTTCTGAAATTAAAATGTCCATACAAAATTTACGTACTTTTAAAAACACAACATTTCTATAATGTGCAGGAAATTTAATTTTTGCCTGTACAAAACCTATGTTCTGAATTTTTGATAAGTGTTTATGATCATAAATACCTTCAAATAAATCCATAAACCATTCCGAAAAGATACTTTTTCTTTTGTCTATATCAATATTTTCAGGTAAAAATTTTGAAAACTCCTTAAACTCAATCATACTATTATACACATAGTCAGACATTTTATTTTTATTATTTGTCATAATAGGCTTAAGACTTTTTAAATTTTCAATATCCTTCTGATTAAAATTAAAATCATTTAATATTTCCGATAAATTCTTCACTAATTTAATATCCTTTCACTAAAAAAATGAAGAACCTCGCAGCAAGCTGCGAGGTATCTTCTGTCTCTGATAGGAATTCTTTATTATTTATTTTAGTGCCAATTCATCCCTGCCTTAAAAGGCAGGGTATTAATGGCACTTCCAGATAAAATTTTCACTTGAAAAAAGAAATATATTTATATCAAAATTTGTTTTTAATGTCAACAATAAAAAAACACGTGTTATATCTTTTTTCCGATGTTTTTAAAAACGATCATAATTACTTGTTCAATTTCTTCCTCCGTAGTCATTTTGCCCGTAGAAAACCGGATTGTCCCTATTGCCCATTCAATAGGAACTTTCATCGCTTTAAGCACAGAAGAAATTTTGCTCCCGCTTGAATGGCAAGCCGAACCAGCTGAAACAGCCAATTTATCTTTAAAGGTTGAGATGAAATGCCCTGCTTCTATTCCTTTAAAACTCAAACTCAGGGTATTAGGCAGGCATTTTTCCGGATGTCCGTTAAGTAAGGGTTCAAAATTTTGAACCCCTGATTGTAATCCTTTATATAATTTATTCTTCATTTTTTTCATATGTAAAATATTTTTATTCAAATCCCTCTTTGCTATTTCACAAGCCTTCCCTAATCCAGCTATCCCCAAAACATTCTCTGTCCCGGCCCTTTTACCTTGCTCATGACCCGCTCCATGAATTAGCTTTTCCAGTTGAATTCCTTCTTTGTTCAATCTGTGTGGTAATAATATGATTCCATTTGTTTTTATTTGCAAAGGCAATTCCTTTAATCGCATAGTTATTTGACTCTGTCCCGCCGCTTGTAAAAATAATTTCAGAAGGTTTACAATTTAATAAGGAAGCTACCTGGTTCCGGGCATTTTCTACTGCTTCATGTGCTTTTTTCCCATACCAATGACTGCTTGAAGGATTTCCAAAATATTTATAAATATATTTTTCCATTTCCCCGGCAACCAATGGATGGATTGGTGTTGTTGCATTATAATCAAGATATATTCTTTTCATTTGGGGATACTCCTTTTTGCTAAAATGTTACTATTTATTATAACGCCTGCTCCAGATCGGCAATCAAATCCTTTGCGTCTTCAAACCCGATAGAAAATCGTACCATAGAACCTGTAATAGCTCTTCTTTTCAATTCATCCCCGGACAATCCATGATGAGTGGTTGTTGTGGGCTGGGTTACAAGGCTTTCAGCACCACCGAGGCTTGGAGCAATTTTGAATATTTTTAATTTATCAACAAATGCGGCAGTTTCTTGAGTATCCCGATCCAATTCAATAGTCAGCATACCGCCGAAACCCTTCATCTGCTGCCTGGCCAATTTATTGAAAGGGAAGTCTTCCAGTCCGGGATAAAACACCTTTTTCACCTTTGGATGTTTTGATAATTGCAGAGCAATAGTCATCGCTGCTTCATTTTGTCTTTTAACCCTTAATACCAAACTCCTTATACTTCTCATTAGA
>JACQWU010000074.1:3891-4957 GCA_016209155.1 Candidatus Desantisiibacteriota bacterium
AAGTGAGGCTACTTCAGGGGCAATTATTTGCCCCAGGTTCTTTCTCCATGGCAATACAAGCTCAAGTATTTTTCTTGAACCCATTAGCGCGCCGGCTGTGATATCACTATGTCCGCCAAGATACTTAGTAGCGCTGTGCACTACAACGTCTGCGCCTAAGAGAAGAGGGTTTTGATTTACAGGAGTAGCAAATGTATTGTCCACACAGACAAGGGCATTATATTTATGAGCTAAATAGGAAATTTCTTTTATATTGAATATTTCTAATACCGGATTTGTGGGGGTTTCGAAAAAAACAATATCTATTCCATTCTTAAGAAGAGGTTCGAGTTTATCCAATTCACTGCCAAGTAAAAAGTGCACAGGAATATTCAGACTTCTTAGCTGGCTATTGAGGAGTTCAAGCGTCCCTCCATAAGCATCACCTATACATATGATACCTTTTCTTGCATAGGCAAGAAACAAGGCAGATTCAGCCGCCATTCCGGAAGAAAATGCGATAGCTGATTCAGCCTGTTCAATTTCTGCGAGTTTAACTTCCAGGCTTTTAATCGTAGGATTTAATCCATACCGGGTGTATAGGTTTCCCTGTATTTTACCATCCACAACATCCAATAGAGCTTTTGTAGAAGGAAACGCAAACGTAGTAGTATTATAGATCGGAGTATGAGGAGAACCCTCCAAATCGTGAATTTCTCCGCTATGGACACATTGGGTAGAAAGACCTTGTTTAATTTCCATAATCACATTCTCCTTATATAATATGTTTATTTTATCCCATTATATTCTTTTCTCTATAAAAGAATATTCATTCTTCAGAAATCATATTTTTATACCTAAGATGGTACTATTCTGGTTTAGAAAACACCTGTTATTATGTTTTAATATTTTCGTTTTTATTCAATAATATTGACTTTTACATTATTTCTAACTTATAATTCCAATATATGAATAAATCATATCATTGTCTTTACGTCAATATATAAATTCAACTTAAGGAATAAATAGGAGATGGTAATGAAAACAGAAACAATAAGTTTTGATATATCTGAAGATATTCTAGCTT
>JACQWU010000255.1 GCA_016209155.1 Candidatus Desantisiibacteriota bacterium
CTTTTAATAGCCCCTAAGGAAGATCCTGAGAATCTTCATCTTAAAATTTTAGCCAAACTTTCCCGTCTTCTAAAGGACACTCATCTGCGTAATTTATTAAGGCAGGCTGTAGATGATACAGATATTCTGGATATAATTAAACGGGAAGAAGATAGATAATAGAGTTCATTAAATTTGCAATATTATAAATCGCAATATAAGGAGAAATGTATTGCCTTACTTAAAAGTAAGTAAATTATTTGAAGAAAACAAGTCTTTTCTTGATCTGGAATTACTTACTGCAAATGACGGACTGGACAATAAAATTACTTCAACCGGCATAAATCGTCCGGGACTTGCACTTGCCGGATATTTTAATTATTTTGTATACGAACAAATTCAGATTTTAGGAAAAAGAGAAGTAACTTTTTTACATAAATTAAATAAAGATAAACGGAAAAATATATTAAAAAAATTATTCAGTTACAGCTCCCCGTGTTTTGTTATTACAAGACGTCTTAATCCTCCTAAAGATTTTGTTTTAGAAGGGAATAAACATAATATTGCTATTTTGCGCACCAGCCTTGACAGTGCCACTTTTATTGAAAAAATAACAACATATTTACAGGAAAAATTTGAACCGGTTACCAACCTTCATGGAGTGCTTGTCGATATTTTTGGTATAGGAGTCTTAATTCTTGGAAAAAGCGGTATAGGAAAAAGTGAATGCGCTCTGGAGTTAGTCGGGCGGGGACATCGTCTGGTAGCTGATGATTTGGTGGCAATACGCCTGCGGGAGGGCAAAACTCTTGTAGGAACAGGCTCTGCAATAATCAGACATCATATGGAGATAAGGGGGCTCGGAATTATTAATATCAAAGATCTTTTTGGCGCACAGGCAATACGTAATCAGGAAAGGATCGGACTCGTCGTTAATATGGAGGAATGGGATGAAACTAAAGAATATGACCGTGTCGGGCTTGCTGAAAATAAATTTAATATTTTAGGGATAGATGTTCCGAGTGTAACTGTCCCCGTAAGACCGGGAAGAAATGTAGCTATTATTATTGAAGTCGCAGTACTCAATTTACGTTTAATTAAGATGGGGCATCATACAGCTAAAGAATTCAATGAAAAATTAATTGATTTAATGCAGAACACTGGAAAAACAGAAATAGTTTCACAGGAAAAGGATTATGAGGAATATTAAACTTGTAATTATTACAGGATTATCAGGCGCAGGAAAAAGCGAAGTAATAAAAGTTTTTGAAGATATGGGATATTTTTGCATTACTAATTTACCGGTAATGTTAATAGATAAATTCATGACAATATGCGCTGAAATAGATAAACCAATCGATAAAGTGGCTCTGGGTATTGATATAAGAGAGAGAGAACTTTTAGATAATTTTTGTAATGTTCTTGAAAACCTTGAACAGGTGGGATTTCATTATGATATTATTTTTCTGGAGGCAGAGGATAAAGCTATCATAAGACGTTATAGTGCAACAAGAAGGAAACATCCGCTAGGTGAAGAGGGAACAATAGTTGATAATGTAAACAAAGAAAAAAAGATGCTGTCCAGCATACGTGAAAAAGCCACAATGGTTATTGATACTTCAGAGCTTACTCTTAATGATCTTAAGAATTTGCTTATCACAAAATTTGCCAGCAGGGAAAATGCAAGCAAGATGCTGATACGATTATATGCTTTTGGATATAAATACGGTATCCCGCTGGATGCTGATCTGGTGTTTGATGTTCGATTTTTACCTAACCCGCAGTATCTGGAAAGCATGAAAGCTCTTACAGGAAAATCTGAGGATGTAAAAAAATATGTTCTTGGAGCTCAGATAACAAAGATTTTTTTGGATAAATTGTATTCTCTTCTTGATTTTTTATTACCAAAATATTTATCAGAAAATAAAGCATATCTTACAATTGCTATTGGTTGCACAGGTGGAAAACACCGTTCAGTAACAATAATAGACGAGCTGGCAGAATATTGTAAGAGCAACGATTATGTTGTTAAAACAATCTATAGAGATATTGAAAGAGAATAATATTATAAAGAGGATATACTAATCATGAGAAGGTTGAAGTGGTTATATCCCGGGATGAAAGTCAAACGATGGTTAATACTTGTTTTTTTTGGTATTTTATTTATTGTTATAGGAGTCAGCGACAAAATTACTTATTATAAAACTTTTTTAATAAGTGAATATTATCCATTTTATTTCAATGTAATTTTAGCGGTTTTTGGCAGTATTTTAATTGTAATGGGTATTCAAAAATCATTTCGCTCAATTCTTAATGTGCTTATACCGGAAAAAGAAGATGAAATAGTCGATATGGTTTTCAGCAAAAGACAACTGGAAAAAGGACCGAAAATTGTTGCAATAGGCGGTGGTACCGGTTTACCTGTATTACTTCAGGGAATAAAGGAAATAACAAGTAATATTACAGCTATTGTTACTGTGGCAGACGATGGAGGAAGTTCCGGCAGGTTAAGAAAAGATTTTCAGGTTTTACCTCCGGGAGATATACGTAATTGTCTGGTTTCATTGGCAAATCAGGAACTTCTTATGGGAGATATTTTCCAGTACAGGTTTTCATCCCAAAGCGAAGAATTATCAGGACATAATTTTGGAAATTTGTTGCTTACTGCAATGACAAAAGTAACGGGAGATTTTTCTGAAGCAATACGTCAATCAAGTAAAGTTCTTGCAATAAGGGGACAGGTAATACCGGCAACTTTAGAGAATGTAATGCTTGCCGCAGAGATGGAAGACGGCACATTGATTGAAGGTGAAAGTAAAATACCAAAAAGTTCTAAAAAGATTAAAAATGTTTTTTTGCGTCCGGAAGGATGTAATCCAAATCCGGAATGCATAAAAGCAATAGAGGAAGCAGAAGTTATTATTCTTGCTCCGGGAAGTTTATATACCAGTCTTCTTCCAAATTTAATCATTAAAGATATTTCAGAGAGGATAATCAAAAGTTCAGCACTTAAGATTTATATTTGCAATATAATGACACAACCCGGTGAAACGAATGATTTTAAAGCATCTGACCATGCGAAAGTTATTCTAAATCATACAGGCAGGAATATTTTTAAATATATTTTACTTAATAATACTTCTATAAAAGAAGAAGTGCGAACCCGGTATAAGGAATTAAATGCCGAGGCTGTTTTTCCCGATATAGAAGAATTAAAAAAAATCGGGATAAAAGTTATTCAGGAAGATCTCCTGCTAAAAGGTAATTTAGTACGTCATGATCCTATGAAAATAGCAAAAGCTATTGTCACACTCTTGATAGATACTAAAATAAGACAAACTGATATTTATTTAAAAAGACGTTTCGGAATGGATCTGCACGAGGAAAATATAAAATCTGACAATTAAGCTGTCGGCTGATGGCTGATAGCCTGAAATATTAAGGATAAATATGAAAAAAATAAATCTTATTCTGGGAATACACTGCCATCAGCCTATAGGTAATTTTGATTCAGTTTTTGAAAATACGTATAAAAATTCATATTTACCTCTGCTGGAAATGCTTTTAAAATATCCGGAAATAAAATTTTCCCTGCATTATTCCGGAGTATTGCTGGAATGGATTGAAAAAAAACATCCTGAATATTTTGAAATTATAAAATCTCTTGTGAAACGTAATCAGATTGAGCTTATCGGAGGAGCTTTTTATGAACCTATCCTTTCAGTAATTCCTGATAATGATAAAATAGATCAGTTAAGATTTTTAAGCAGTTACATTAAAAATAATTTTTCTTTTGAAGTTAAAGGATTATGGCTTGCAGAAAGAGTGTGGGAAACTCATCTGCCA
>JACQWU010000277.1 GCA_016209155.1 Candidatus Desantisiibacteriota bacterium
AAGGTTTTAGATGTGATGACCAGAGGTGTTGTCTCTGTTCATCTTGCAGACAGCGTGAAAGATGTGGCTAAAACATTAATTGAGAACAAAATTCACGCTGTAGCTGTGATGGATAATAACGGAGATGTTGTTGGTGTTATCTCTGAAATGGACCTCTTGAAGGTGATAAATCAAGACTTGGACCTGACAAGAGCAGAAGATATTATGTCTTCTTACTTACGAAGTATTACACCTGACTCAAGGATAAGAGAGGCAGCAGAGATAATGTTAGGGCTCAAGGTTCATCGGCTCATCATCCTTCATCCAGAAGGAAGAAGGGCTGTCGGTGTTCTCGCAATCAGTGATATTATCCGAGAGATGACTAAACAAGACTAATGTGTGGTATATTTGGGGTTTTCGGAGTTAAGGAGGCATCGTCCCTTATTTATCGTGGCTTATTTGCCCTTCAGCATAGGGGTCAAGAGTCAGCTGGGATAGTTGTGTCTGACGGAAAAACACTTCGTCTGCATCGGGGGATGGGGCTTTTGGCACAGGCATTTACAAGCAGTTTATATTGAAAACGCCGTTTCCATACCTGAATATGCGGAAATAAAAATATTGCCAAATCATGTATCGTTATTATTGATGGTATCGAATGATCAAGAGGGATAAAAGGACTCGGAGAATGAAGCATCTGAGGTTTATGTTTTAATAATCTTAATGGAAGCCATAGTTGTTCCCAGAGTATTAAATGTGTAATATAACTGTCAGGACAGGGGATTGAATTAAAATCAAGCAAAACTCGACCAATATCAATATTTTTCATGAAATCCAATTCGGGTTTTTTATATGAAAAAAGATGATATGAGTTTTCCTTGTCAATTTTAAAAATATATTTTAGCAAATTATCAATATAATATGCTATCCCGGCTTTAACAGTAGTAATATATGCAAGATCAATTGCTATATTTGCCATATTTTAAATAATTTCCTTTGCATTCATTTTATATCAGTTTGATATTTCAGAATTTGATATTTCCTTTTTTTTATAATTAATAATTTGTTTAAGATATTCGAGATCTTCGCTGCCGATACATCCTGTTACTATAAGTAAAAAGGAATAAATTAAAGTGCTTAATATTATAATGAGAAATATGTTTAGTGAGTAAAAAAAATAAGTAAAAATACACATTATAGCTGAGCAAATTGCGGGTTTAAGTGCTGTTATGAAAAAATCTTTTATAGGCTGCCGCATTTTTTCTATTTGGTATTGCAGAATAAAACCAAAACCAAAAAAAGTAAATACTGTAGAAAGAGAGGCCCCGACAATACCGTATTTTGGTATTAAAAGCAAATTTAGTATTAAGTTTTGAACCGCGCCGAAAAGCGAAAGGACAAAAACATGTTTTTGCATCCCGGATGCATAAAAAATACTTCCGTTTACAATAGCGAAAAAAATAAAGGGTTCTGCCCAGATTAATATTGATAACGCGTTTGAAGCCGGTAAAAAATTATTCCCGTAAAAAAGATAGATTAATTTTTGGGATAATATTGATGTCCCGAATGCAATCGGAATACTTATTATATTCATATATTTAAACGTCAGATAATTAATCTTCCCGAATTTATGATTTGATTTTTCAAAATGTGAGCATAATAAAGGAAATATTGATACCATAAACATTCCGGGAATAATATTTAGAGCTTCAGTTAGTTTTACAACGGCTGAATATAATCCTAATGTTTTAGCGTCAAAGTGTTTAAATAAAATCAACTGATCAATTCTCATGGTTACTGAACTGAATACGCATGTGAGAAATATTGGCCATGCTTCTTTAAGAAGAAAATTCCATATGGTAAAGTCAATTTTATAGATTGGTTGAAAATTACTGATTTTTTTTGAAAAATAGATATAAATAATTGTTTGAGGAATAATCAAAAAACTCTGGAGTATAATAAAATAGAAAACAGATACTTTAAGTTTGATAAATAAAAGAGTGAAAATTAAAAAAGCAAGAAGTGTAAATAGTTCCGGAATTGCATAATAAACAGTTTTAAAATGTATTTGAAACAGGCCCAGATAAATAGTATTAAAACTCATCAGCATACTAAGTGAAGCTATATATATAAAGAATTTTATTTCATTTGTATATCCCATAAATTGTAATGAAATATATGAAATAAAAATTGCAGAAACGGAAAAAACAATTTTCATAATTATAGCATTACCAATTATATTATTTTGTTTGGAATTGTCTTTGGATATTTCTTTAATTACTATCTGGTCAATACCCAGGGAGGTCAGGATTTGAAAAAAGGAAAGATATGCAAATACAATACTGAATTTACCGTATCTTTCTTTACCTAAATATCTGACAATTAATAAAGATGCAAGTATAAAAAGAATACTGTAAATTATCTTGCATATAAGTAATACTATACTATTTATCGCTATTTTCCGTGTTGTACTCATTATACCTTATATTTCATTTTAGCTTTTATATTTCTGATAGTGGAATAAAATTTGTTATCTTCTAATATATAATAAATATCTTTTTTATATACAAAAAAAATTACTTTTGTACAATAATAAAGAATTACAATACTCCTGAACCTAATGTTTTTCATAAAAAATATTAATAAACATTTAAAATGTTTCCATTTATAATATTTATCAGGTTTTAAGGTTTTTGCCGGCAGACTATTATTAACATTTACAGGGACAGATACCGGAGGATATTCTTTAAATGAATAATTAGCAAGTCCCCAACTTTCATCATTTACAACAAGCGGATTAAAAAAGAAAGGATTCTTTTTTTTATCTTTCATTACTTTATAGAGCTGATCTTCCGGAATATGGTTAAGGTGATAAATAAACATATCCTTTTCATCATAACAGGTAAATAAGAAATAGTTACTAATTTGAATCCTTAACAGGAGATCACTGTCAGACCATCCCCAAAGTTGATATTTTTCATCAAATGCATGGCATTCGAACCATAAATCTCTATGCATCATTATCCCGTCAGATGGCCCGTAAGTATATGGGACAGGAGGAACAGCAGGTATATTTTCCCTATTTTCCTTAATAAATTTGTCAAGAAAAAATATCGATGGTTTTTGGCATACCATGTCATATTGCAGTTCTTTACGATTAAAAACAAAAAGAGTTTTTTCGAGTAAAATTTTTTGCTTTTGTTTTCCATCCAGAATATTAAATAGACGTTTTAAACTTATATCATCCCATAGCACATCAGCTAACGTCTGCATGATAAAAGTTCCTTTTGAACGCCGGATAGCAAGATTCATAACTATCGGGGTAGGAAAATTATTATCAAATTTTAAATTTTCGAATGAAGTGATTGGAATTAATATAAACCGGGTTATTTGTTTTGCCTGTTCTGTTAAAGATAAAACAGAGTGTAAAGGGACATCACTCCACCAATCAGCTATAACTATTTCAGCATCTTTTAACCTTCCGAGTCTTTCAAGGGTCATTGCAAGAAAATTTATAGTGGTCTCCAGACGCCAATTAGCATTCCCCATATAATTGTCATTTCTGGCAGGAATTACAAAAGAAATCAAATTTTCCATTTAAATCCCCTGAATTTTAGATATTAATTTATCAGGCTTCTTTTTAAGTTTTAAATAGTCTTCAGGAATCCCGATATCCATGAAAAATTTTTTTATTTTTATTCCATATAAACCATGGTTTATTAGCATCGGCAGAATTCCATTCTCAAGTGAAATTGCGCCTTCCGGAATATTATTAATTAATTCACGGTTAATAATATATATCCCGCTATTAATAAAACCTTTACCGCTATAACCTTTTTCTATAAATTTAATTATTTCCCCGTTTTCATTAATTTCTATTCTACCATATCGATTTGTATTATCAACATGCACTGTGGCAATTGTGGCTATTGCTTTTTTATGTTTGTGATAAGAAATAAGCTTATTGAGATCAATAACCAGAAATGAATCTCCATTCATAACAATAAAATTTTTATCTTTGATTATTCTTGAGGATTCTCTCAGTGCTCCGCCGGTACCGAGAGGCAATTCTTCCCTGCAATATATTATTTTTACACCCCATTTATCGCCATTTCCAAAGTAATCAATTATTTTTTCATTTTTATAACCGACAGAAAGGACTATTTCTTTTATACTCCACTTTTTAAGCTGTAAAATTAAATATTCTAAAAAAGGTTTTTCCCCGATTAGCGCCATAGGTTTTGGTACATCTTTAATTATTTTTTTTAATCGTGTGCCAATTCCGCCTGCTAAAATAATTGCTTTCATTGTTTATATCACCCTGTGATTTACGCCTTTTTATCCAAAAATTCTTCTAATACGGTTAGAATATAATCACATTCTTTTTTCCCTAAATTCTGATGTACTCCGATATGAATACCATTATTCCCGATATATTCAGCCTCGGGGAAGTCCCCGGGTTTGTAACCTAGAAAATCAAATCCATTACATTGAGTTGGCATGGATGAAAATAAACTGCGTGTATCAATATCCTTTTTTTCCATAAAATTAGTGAGTTCATCGCGTGTGAAATTTGCTTTTTCCTGAACAATAATAGGTAAAGCATGCGGACCGATCTCTTCATACGGTTCTTTATTTATTGTAGATAAAAACGGGCTGAATTTTTTAAACTGTTCAATCAAATAATATAAATTTTCTCTTCTTTTATTCAGAATATCATAATATATGTCAAGATTACCTAATCCCACCGCTGCTTCCAGTTCATTCATTTTTGAAGAAAATCCGATTCTTTCAAAAATAAATCTTATATCTTTATTATCTCCATAGCTAAATCTTTTAGCGCAATAGGCGGATTCTTTATTAAGCAGACAACTTTCACATTTGCATGCCCGTCCGTGACTTCTTAAGGATCTCAATATTTCCGCGAAATCCGGATTATCCGTTGTTATAATTCCGCCTTCGACAGTTGAAATAATGTGCGCTACATAAAGGCTGAAAGCACCCATATCGGCTAATGTCCCGGCTTTTTTACCTTTATAAACCGCACCATGTGCTTCAGCGGCGTCTTCAATAACATAAAGCTTATGTTTTTGTGCGATACTGCTGATGGTGTCCATCTCGGCCGGTTTACCCATAATATGGACAGGCATTATTGCTTTTGTTTTTTTTGTAATATATTTTTTAATTTTAAGAGTATCAATATTGAGTGTATTTCTGTCAATATCAACGAAAACGGGTTTGAAACCGGCTTGTAAAATTGCGTTCCCTGTTGCAACGAAAGATAAAGCCGGAACTATAATCTCATCGAGATGGTTCCAAAAGGAATTTTCATTTTATAGCCCGCCTTCATTATAATAAATAATTTGACTCCCTAATGAATCAAAACAAAAAGGAACATGCAGCAAAGGGCTTAATGATTTTTTTAGTTTTTCTTTATTATCCGGTTCAACAAAAAATAAAATAAAACCTCCTCCGCCTGCTCCCAATATCTTCCCTCCAAGAGCTCCATTTTTCAATCCTGTTTCGTAAATTTTATCTATAGCAGATGTTGTGACTTTATCAGATAAGGATTTTTTTAGTTTCCAGCTTTCATGCAGCATTTTCCCAAATTGAGTAATCTCAGATTCCCCGTTTAGAATATTAATTGCTTCATCAACCATTTCAGTCATTGTTTTAATTTCATATTCTTTTTTTTTAATTTGATTTATTTTTTCACCTTCAATATCTGTCGCAAATCTTGTAAATCCGGTAAAAAAAAGCATTAAATGAGATTGTAATTCTTTAGATTTTGATGAGCTCATAGGTACCGGAGCAACTTCTATATTATGATCTCCGGAAAATACGATTTTATTCAAACCTCCATAAGCAACTATTACCTGATCCTGAGAACCTACATTTTCTTTTATCATATCCTGTTCTATATGAATGGCTTCAAGGGATAATTGTTTTTTTGATACCATATTTCCTTTAAATGCATAAAAAGTATGTAATAGTCCTACGGTAAAAGCAGAACTTGATCCCAGTCCAGACCGCGCAGGGAGATCCCCGTCATGATGAATTTCAAGACCTTTTTCAATATTCATAAACCTTAATGTTTCTCTTACAGCAGGATGAACTATTTCATTAATTTCTTTAATGTTTTCAATTTTTGAATATACAATTCTATGTTTATATTCAAAAAACGGTGGAAGTTCCCTGCAGCTTATATAACAGTATTTATCAATTGTTGTTGATAAAACTGCCCCTCTATTTTCTTTGTACCAGGCAGGGAAATCAGATCCGCCTCCAAAAAACGATATGCGAAATGGTGTTCTGGTTATAATCATTTCCCCCCCCTTATTCTCCTGATATCAAAAATGAACAATGCTTTAATTTAATTATGAAATTTCAAATCCCTCCCCCGGTCCGCCGCCTTTCCATGAGGTAATTTTATACCTCTCTTCATTAGTAAAGAGGAAGAGGAAGAGGATGAGGAGTGGACTAATATTATAAAACTTTTATAATATAGTAGTCAATGTATTTTTTGCTTTTTATTATTTAAAGCTACTATTATCATGGCAATTTGTCAAGCCATCACTTCAATTTTAATGGAAATTTTAATTAATTTAACAGTTGAAAATATTTTTATCACATGATATGATTTTTTTCGTGAAAGATATTATAAAAAAAGTTCCTTAACATTAAAAAATAAGGAATCCTGCGGCAGACATACCGCAGGGTATCTTTATATATCAAAACATTTAAATCCGGCGGTGAAAAAATATGAAAAAAACAGAA
>JACQWU010000278.1 GCA_016209155.1 Candidatus Desantisiibacteriota bacterium
AAAACATAACTTGGACTGAAGGATTTTGGGCTGAAGGCTGATAGCTAAGTTGTTGACTAAAGCAGTCTAACTTGTAAGAAAAAGAAAGGAATGTAGAAATGGAAAACATAGAAATAGAGGATTTAGGGAAATGTAAAAAAAGATTTAAATGTTCTATCCCGTCATCTAAGGTTGCTCCTGAAATTGAGCGTATATTAAAGGATCTGATATTAAATGCTGACATATCCGGCTTTCGTAAAGGGAAAGTTCCTAAAAATATAATTATAAATAAATATAAAAATACGATAAACAGGGAAGTTATTAATAATTTAATACCTGCTTCTGCTGAATCCATAGCAAGAGAAAATAAAATAGATATAATTTTTCCGATTATAATTGAGAATGCAGAGATTTCTTCCGATAATATATTAGAGTACCGAGTTATTGCGGAATATATTCCTGAATTTGAATTGAAAAATTATATGAATATTAATCTGACGAAGAAAAAAAATCAGGTAAAAGAAGAAGAAGTTCAGGAATTAATAAAGCGTTTACAGCATAGAGTATCAGAGCTTATCGTTGTTGAAGACGGGAAAAAGCCTGCTGATGGCGATCATGTTTTTTTAGACATTGAGATGGATGATAAAAAAAATAAAAAATCATCTAAACAAATCGAAAGAAATATTGAATTTGTTATAGGCAGCGGAGATCTTTCTACTCAAATTGAAAATCATGTAAAAGAAATGATAAAAGGAGAAGAGAAGGATATTGATTTAAAGCTTCCTGCTGAAAATTCCGGTGAAAAAATCGAAGAAGAGAGTGTGAAATATAAAATAGTACTTAAAGAGATAAAGAAAGAGATTCTGCCGGAGTTAAACGATGATTTTGCAAAAGACGTAGGAAATTTTAAAACTCTTGATGAATTAAACCTGAAAATAAGAGAAGATATTATAAAAAATAAGGAGTTAACCGAAAAAAAAGATTTTCGAAATCAAATTAAAAATATATTATTAACTGATAATATATTTGATGTCCCTGAAAGTATGATAAATAAAGAAAAAAGCGCACTTTTAGAAAATGTTGAAAATATGTTTAAGAGATCCGGCAGAAAATTTAATGATGCAACAACAGATGAAAAAAATAAAATAGAATATGATATTGCTGAAAATGCAATGAAAAATGTAAAATTATTTATTATTTTTGAGAAAATAGCCGAAAAAGAAAAAGATAATATAAAAGTTGATAATGAAGATCTGAATAACAAAATTGAAACATGGGCGAAGAATTATTATTCAAAAAATGAAATTGATAAATTAAAAACAAATAATGATATACGTGCAAATTTTTTGTCACAGATTTTAACTGAAAAAATATATGATTTTTTAACAAATCATGCTATTATTACTGATGTGGTATGAATTTGACAAAAATTCAGAGATAGCAGGTATTCTATTGGGTAAAGGAGATTAAAAGTTATGACATTAGTACCAATGGTTGTTGAACAGACTAACAGAGGTGAAAGAGCTTATGATATTTATTCAAGACTGCTTAAAGACAGGATTATTTTTGTAGGTACAGAAATAGATGATAATGTATCAAATCTGGTAATAGCACAGTTCCTTTTTTTGGAAGCTGAGGACCCGGATAAAGACATTTATTTATATATTAATAGTCCGGGAGGGGTAGTTACAGCCGGCCTTGCTATTTATGATACTATGCAGTTTGTAAAACCTAAAGTTTCCACAACATGCATGGGGCAAGCCTCCAGCATGGCGGCGCTTCTTTTATGTGCAGGAGCAAAAGGCAAACGTTTTGCGCTTCCGAATGCAAGAATTATGATACATCAGCCTCTTGGCGGAGTACAGGGACAGGCAACAGAGATAGATATTCAGGCAAAAGAAATTTTAAGAATGAGGGAAGCTTTGAATTCGATTCTGGTTGAACACACGGGGCAGTCAATGGAAAAAATACGCAAAGATACAGATCGTGACTTTTTTATGTCGGCAGAGCAGGCAAAAGAATATGGTATAATTGATGAAGTTATTAAATCACATTAGTAAAATATTCAGGAGGGGGATATGTTTAAATTTGAATCTAATCAGGATGTTTTAAAATGTTCATTCTGTGGTAAACCTCAGCATGATGTGAAAAAGCTTATAATGGGACCGGAAGTATACATTTGTGATGAATGTATAGAATTATGCAACCGTGCATTGGATGAAGCAACTATTGAAAAAGATAAAAATTTACAGATTATTCCGCCTATTACTACTCCTTTATTTATAAAAAATATTCTGGATCAATATGTGGTAGGTCAGGAAAAAGCAAAAAAGATATTGTCAGTGGCTGTATATAATCATTATAAAAGAATACATCATAATATTGCTAAAAATGATGTGGAATTGCAAAAAAGTAATATCTTATTGATAGGTCCGACAGGTTCAGGAAAAACATTGCTGGCTCAGACACTCGCAAAAATTCTTAATGTACCTTTTGCCATTAGCGATGCTACAACTTTGACTGAAGCAGGTTATGTAGGTGAGGATGTTGAAAATATTATATTGCGTCTGCTTCAGAATGCGGATTACAATGTGGAAAAAGCAGAAGCAGGTATAGTTTATATAGATGAGATTGATAAAATAGCAAGAAAAACAGAAAATGTATCTATAACAAGAGATGTATCAGGTGAAGGGGTACAGCAGGCACTTTTAAAAATACTTGAAGGAACAGTCTCAAATGTTCCGCCTCAAGGCGGAAGGAAACACCCTCAGCAGGATTATATTCAGGTAAATACAAGTAATATCCTGTTTATATGCGGCGGTGCATTTACCGGTCTTGAAGATATTATTGAACGCAGAGTAGGACAAAAATCCATGGGCTTTGGTGCTGAAATTGTCAGTCGTAAGGATTACGATTTTTCGGACGTTTTTGAAAAAGCACAGCCTGAAGACCTTTTGAAATATGGTTTTATACCTGAATTTATAGGCAGATTGCCGGTAATAGCAGTGCTAAGAAAACTGGATGAAAAATCGCTTGTTAAAGTTCTTTCGGAACCCAGGAATTCTTTGATAAAACAATATCAGAAAATAATGGAAATGGAAAATGTTAAATTGGTTTTTACAGATGCCGCCTTGCAGGCAGTATCTCATGAAGCGGTAAAACGCGGAACCGGAGCACGGGGACTTCAGGCAATACTTGAAGAAGTTATGCTGGATATAATGTATGAAATACCAATGCGTAAAGATGTAAACGAATGTATAATAACAGATGAAGTAATAACTTTAAAAAAAGATCCTATTTTTAAAATTAATGGAAAAAATAAGGAAGAATCAGCTTAAATCAGAGTTTGTGTATTAAGGAGAAATTTTTATGTTAGAAAAAGATGAAAAAAAGATAAATAAATATGAGTTTTTACCTTTAGTCCCATTACGCGATATAGTTGTATATCCATATATGATTGTTCCTTTATTTGTGGGAAGAGAAAAATCCATTGTAGCTCTTGAACAGGTTATGCTTAAGAATAAAATAGTTTTTTTAGCCACACAAAAGAAAGCTAAACTGGATAATCCTAAACAGGAAGATATTTTTGAAATAGGTACTGTTGCTGAAATTTTGCAATTACTTAAACTCCCTGACGGAGCAATTAAAGTACTTGTTGAGGGTATCTCCAGAGGAAAAATTCTCGAATATACTCCGGAAGAAAAATATTATGAGGTAAAAGTTGAAACCATTAACAATGAAATAGAAAAAACCCCTGAAATTGAGGCTATGGTCAGAAACTTGCTGAATCTCTTTGAAGAATATGTAAGCTATGATAATAGAGTTGTAGCTCAGGAAACATTAAACTCAATTATTAATATAGATGAACCCGGCCGTCTTTTAGATATTATATCAGCGCATATTGTTCTTAGAATATCTGAAAAGCAGGCTATTCTTGAAGAGACTGACATTAAAGCGCGTATGACAAAATTATCCCAAATACTCATAAGCGAAAATTAGATAAAAAAAAAAAAAAAGAAGATTCGTGACCGGGTAAAAACTCAGATGGAAAGAACACAGAAAGAATATTATCTTAATGAACAGCTTAAAGCTATTCAGAAAGAACTTGGTTATAAAGATGAGCATTCCGAAATACTCGGACTGGAAGAAAAATTAAAAAAAGCTCATATGCCGAACGAAGCGCATGAAGCAGCTGAAAAAGAGATAAAGAGGCTGGAAAAAATGCCTCCTATGTCAGCGCAAGCAACAGTAATACGTAATTATATAGATTGGCTTCTGTCTTTACCCTGGAATGTATATACCAAAGATAAAATAGATTTAAAAGAATCAGAAAAAATTCTTGATAGAGATCATTTCGGTCTTGAAAAAGTTAAAGAAAGAATACTTGAGTACCTGTCAATACGCAAATTGGTTAAAAAAATGAAAAGCCCGATCTTATGTTTTGTAGGTCCTCCCGGTGTAGGTAAAACTTCGCTTGGTAAATCTATTGCCGCAGCGCTTGGCAGAAATTTTGTAAGAGCCTATCTTGGCGGAATAAAGGATGAAGCGGAAATAAGAGGACATCGCAGAACTTATATCGGAGCAATGCCTGGTAAAATAATACAGAATATTAAAAAAGCAAAATCAAAAAATCCGGTTTTTTTGCTGGATGAAGTTGATAAAATGAGTATGGATTTCAGAGGTGATCCGTCATCAGCATTACTCGAAGTGCTTGATCCTGAACAAAACTGCAATTTTAATGATCATTTCATCGAAGTAGATTTTGATCTTTCTGATGTCATGTTTATTACTACGGCAAATGTATTAAGTGAGATACCTTTACCTCTCAGGGACAGAATGGAAGTTATAACTATTGCCGGTTATACAGAATGGGAAAAAGTTAATATAGCTGAAAAATTTTTGATTCCAAAATTATTGATTAATCACGGACTTAAAAAAGATAATATTTCATTTTCCTCTGACTGTTTAAAAACAATCATAAGAAAATATACAAGAGAAGCAGGTGTAAGGAATCTAGAACGTGAGCTTGCAAATATCTGCCGTAAAGTTGCAAAACAAGTAGTTGAAAATAAAGATAAAAATCAAAAGTTTCAGATAGTTAATAATAATATAGAGATGTACCTCGGAGTTTATAAATATCATAGCCTTGGTGCAGAGGAAAAAGATGAAATCGGGGTGGCTACCGGACTTGCATGGACAGAAGTAGGAGGAGAAATACTTTCAATAGAAACGACTATAATGAAAGGTAAAGGTGCGCTAATTTTGACTGGAAAACTTGGGGAGGTAATGCAGGAATCAGCGCGGGCTGCTTTAAGCTATATACGCTCTCATTCCAAGGACCTCGGGCTGGAGGAAGATTTTTACAGGAAATTTGACATTCATGTCCATGTTCCTGAAGGTGCCATACCTAAAGACGGCCCTTCGGCAGGGATATCGATATGCACATCCATGATTTCAGCTTTGACCAATATCCCTATTAGAAAAGATGTAGCCATGACCGGAGAAATAACTCTGCGCGGAAAAGTATTACCTATCGGCGGATTGAAGGATAAAGTTTTAGCAGCGCATAGATGCGAGATTGGGACTGTAATTCTGCCTAAAATGAATGAGAAGGATATGAAAGATATACCTATGAATATTCAGAAAACAATAAAATTTGTAACTGTTGAAATAATGGATGAAGTTTTAAATGAAGCGCTGGTAAGAAAAATAAAAAAATGTGATCATATAGATAATTTTGAAAAAAACGAAAGAATAAAGGAATTAGAGTACACACATTCTGATGTAAGGTTAATGTAAAACCTGAATCTTGCTCTTCAGATTCAGGTAAAAAATAGAATTTATCTTACAGGAGATAGTTTAATGTTGCTGCATATGTTAAAATCGAAAATACACCGTGCCACAGTTACAGAAGCAAATCTTGATTATGAGGGCAGTATAACTATTGATGAAAGTTTGATGGATAAAGCCAAAATCATTCCTTTTGAAAAATTACAAATAGTAAATTTATTCAGTGGGGCACGATTTGAAACTTATTGTATCCCGGGACCTAAAAAATCAGGTATAATTTGTCTTAATGGCGGAGCCGCACGTCTTGGTGCCCCCGGAGATAAAATAATTATTTTGTCATATGTTTTACTTTCACAAAAAGAATTGAAAAGGCACAAGCCTGTTATAGTTCGCGTTGACGGGACTAATAAATACAGAGCAGATTGAAGACGCTAATAACTTTTAGCATCGATTTTATCGTCAGTTCCGGATAAAGGTATTTTAACTATTATTTTGTTGGGAAGGCATATGAGAGTTTCTCCTGCTTTGGAAATCCACCCGGCTTTAATGCAAATATGATTAGGACATGCCGACCTTAATATATGGATATTTTTTTCTAAAACTTCAATTTCAGTGATTCCAAGAGGTCCGTTTACTTTTATTATACAGTTTTTATCAAGAGAAAAAGTTTTGGATACAGTACCCTTAATTTCTACTATCCCGAAACCCGGAGGGGATTTTTTATAAAAATTTTCTGCTATTATCCATGCAAAAAAAAATAATGATAAAGTTGTTACAAAAATAATGTCTCGAAACGAAAATAGTTTATTCATTTACCGGATAATTTATCTTTTTTTTGTGATAATATTTTTTTAGTTTTTTCAAGATTTCGTATAGCTGAACTGTAATCAGGTGAAAGCTCAATAGCTTTTTCAAATTCTCTCAATGCTTTTTCATACAGACCTTTTTTTAGATATGAGTACCCGAGATTATTATAAGCATTAGGGAAGGACGGATTAATTTTTATTGCTTTTTCCGATTCCAAAATAGCGCGGTCAAAATTTCCCTGAATATTTAGAATATATGCGATACTGCTATAAACTTCATGCAAATGCGAATCTATATTAAGCGCATTTTTGTATTGCATCAATGCTTCATCATATTTTTTCTGATTAACATAAGAGTCTCCAATCCGGATCATTGCTTTTACAAAATTTTCTTTTATTTTTAAGGAATTATTATAATATTCAATAGCTTTTTCAAATTGGTTACTATTATATAATTCATTGCCTTTATTGAAATATTCTTCAGCCAGGTAAGCTCTTTTCATTTTAAGTTCTAATTTGGTTATTTCCGAAGGTGTGTAATTTGATTTTCGATAAATATTCAATAATTGCTCAACAATTTTTTTATCACCCGGGAATCTATCCAGATAAATATTAAATTCATTAATTGCTTTTCCGTATTGCTGTGTCACAAGATATGCTTTCCCAAGCAGTAATGAATAAGTTTTAAGATAAGGATTACTTCTTTTTTCATTTTCAAGTTCAAAAACTACTTGTTCATAAACCTGCATATAATTTTTTTGTATTTCTTTTTCACTATAACCCATTTCACTGTAAACTTCAGAAAGTTTTTTTTCAGCCATTTCATGCCCCGGAGATTTTTTTAATACATATTTTATCTGTTCAATAGCAGGTTGATAATCTTTTTTATTTATATAAGCTGAAGCAAGGTCAATATATAAATAGTACCAGCGAGGGTCATATAGATTGGCTTTTTCAAGAATCTTAATTGCATCATCGTATCTTCCCATATGATTGTAAACATTTCCCAATTTCCAGAGTGCGTCAAGATATAAATAATTTCTTTTAAGATATTCTATATTATTATCAACAACCATTTTTAATTTTTGCGCGGCGAGGTCGTCTCTATTTTGTTTATAATAAATCATCCCAAGCCAGTAATTTGCACCGGGCGCATCAGGGAATTCAGGATCAAGACTAACGGATAAAGAGTATTCTTTTTCTGCTTCTTCAAATTTTTCCTGCGTCCTTAGTGTGTTTGCGAGGATATAATGTCCGTCCGCTTTTTTATCATCTTTATTGATTGAATCACGCAGTTTTTGAAGAGTTTGTATCCATTTTCCTTTAATTATTTTAGCATTTGGATAAAGCTGAAGTGCGGTTTTAAATTCCTGCAATGCTTTTTCATATTCATTATTACCAAGAAATTTAACTCCTGCATTATAATATTTCGATGCCTGAATTTGTATCTCAAGTTTATCATGCAGTTTTTTAATTGCATTATATGCCTCTTCAAAATCAACATAATCATATGCTTCTAATAATATTAGAAAATCATTTTTTTTCTCAGGTATTTTTTCTATAACATTTTTTATGTGCACAGCTTCTTCCTGAAATAACTTTTGATTTAGATTTACTATTTTTATTTTATTTGTAACATATCGAAGATTCTCAATATCTTCTTTTACAAGATATACTAGCGCCAAACCGCTGTAGGCATGAATGTAATTTGGATTATTATTAATTGCAATCTGAAAAAATTGGATTGCCTGTTCATTATTCTGGTCAACAAAAGAAGCAATACTTGCAAGTCCATAATAAATTTCAGGATTATTCGGATCTTCTTTCAAAAGTTCAAGATACATCTTTCGAGATTCTTCATATTGTTTTGAATTATATAGTTCCTGCGGTATTTTTATTTTTGTATTATTTTCTTTTAATTCGTTAAGAAGCCGTTTAATTTCACTGATTGCAATATCTGCAAAAGAAGAATTATGATCGATTTCAACTACATGAATAAAATCTTTGATCGCTTCTCTATAATTATGATTTTTATTAAATGCCATTGCGGTGACAAGATAAGCTTCAGGTGAATTTGGATCCTGCATTATCGCTTTTTTACCAAAAAGAATAGCTTTGTCAATCATCCCCTGAACATAGTAAAATTTACTGTAATTAATTTGAATGTCAGCCAGATCCGGTTTTATGGATTGAGCTTGATCAAGATATCTAAGAGCGGCAGGGTAATCATTTCTTTGAATATGTATAAGTCCCATACGGGACAACGCAGGAGCATATTTTGGATTAACACGCAGTATTTTACTGAAATAAAATAAAGCATCCTCGGTTTTTCCCTGACGCAGGTATAAATTTGCGAGATCTAAGATTGGAGTTATGAATTCAGGTTCTTTTTCAATAATTTGAAGGTACATATTTATGGCTTCATCATAGCGTTCAAGTGTTTCAAATTCAATTGCTTTGTCATAATAATCCTGAATATCCAAAGGTTTTGAGGATAAATAAGAAAATGGAAGCAAAATATATATATAAATTAGAAGGTAAAAAATTAAAATCTTTATCCTTATTTTTTTTACCATATTATTTCTCCTCTAAAAAAAGGATTAACTAAAATGTCAGACTGAATTCATTGAATTTTCTTGAAGAAATTTCTTTTTTTGTAACCTCAACGTTTTTAACACGAGACATTGATGTTCCCTGCTTTAACCGGTCAATAAGATGCTGAACATCAGATTCAGATCCTTCAACCAATACTTCCACCTGTCGTCCGTTAGGTATGTTTTTTACCCATCCGGTTAAATTACCTGCTTTCTCAACCTCATGCATTACAAATGCTCTGAATCCGACTCCCTGCACATATCCTGATATTATAATATTAGCATTTATCATTGAATTACCTGTAAAATGGTCGGGGTACCGGGATTCGAACCCGGAACCTCTGCGTCCCGAACGCAGCGCGCTGGCCAATTGTGCTATACCCCGCCGACTAGCTAAATACTTTATCATACATGCAATTCTCTGTCAATTCACACATTAAAACTATTCATTATATTTACAAACTGTATTTTTACCTGCGGCTTTTGCCATATATAAAGCTTTATCCGCAAAATCTAATATTTTTTCCCAGCCGCTATCATGATTTTTCTTATCAAATGCGCCAATCCCGAAACTTAAAGTTAAAATACCCCTATTGCTTCCTTTGTGCTCGATAGATAGCGACTCAATACTTTTCCGAATTCTTTCTGCTGCCAGAATTGCTCCGCCTATATCCTGTTCAGGTAAAATGATAACTAATTCTTCCCCGCCATATCTAAAAATATCATCGGATATACGCAGGATAGATTTCATTTTTTCAGCTACAGTCTTAAGAATACGGTCACCGGCAAGATGTCCATAATTATCATTATAAGATTTAAAATTATCTATATCACACATAATCATGCTGTAAATTTGAGAATATCTGCATGCACGATGATGTACTTTTTCGATTGATTCATAAAAACTGCGGCGGTTGCCTATTTCCATTAAAGTATCAAGCCTGATTAATTTTTCCAATTTAGAGTTTAAACTATTCAGTTTTTCATTTTTTTCAACGAGCTCTTTTTCCAAATCCAAAATTCTCATACCTGTCCGTATTTTAACCCGGAGTTCATCCTTATTAAATGGTTTTATTATGTAATCGTCAGCACCCGCTTCAATACCTTTAATAATATCTTCTTTTTCATCTTTTCCTGTAAGAAGGATTATATAAATATACCCTGTAACGTTTGCGGCACGTATTTTACGGCAAAGGTCAACCCCATCCATAACAGGCATTTCCCAGTCCAATATAAGAAATTTTACATCATATGTTTTTAACCCATTCCATGCTTCTTCTCCGTTTTCTACGGCTAAAACTTCGTGCCCCCAGTTTTCAAGTGTTTCCTGTAATATCATCCTGAATATTTTTTCATCATCAGCGATCAAAAATTTCATGAGTTATTACCTCCAATTTCCTTCACTCTTTGGCAATTTTTTTAAGTTGAATTTTGCAAATATCGCGTAATATTTTTGCCCTATAACCTGTAGTGAATTCCAATGGTTCATCATCAGGATATTTATCTAAGAGTTTAATTGCATTTTGATACTGCTTTACAGCATCATCAATATTGCCCAGAAAATTATACAATTCAGCAATGTAATAATAGGCTAATGGAAAATTTTTATTTAAATATAATAATTTTTTAAAATTATCCAACGACATTGTTATATTTCCTAAATTTTTATGTATAATACCGCGAAGATAATAAGTTGTATCGAGTAAAGGATTTATTTTTATTACTTTATCACTTTCCTCAAGTGCATTTTTAAAATTTTCTCTTTCTATATATAGCCTGATTAACAATAATCTGGCTGTCTCGTTATCGGGTTTCAATATTAAATATTTTGTAATTTTTTCCATTGCTCCGTCAAAATCCTCTTTAATAAACATTTCTAAAGCTTCATTATATAATTCATTTATGTTTTTTGTTGTATCTATTTTAACCGATTCAGTGGTTGGTATCTTTTTAATTTTTTTATCTAAAACAGATACATCCTGCACAGATAATATTTTTCTTCCGCACTCAGGTTTTCTGTATAAAAAATTCCCGTTAATTTCTATTAATTCAAATTCATCATTAATATTCTGCAAAGTTTCTGAATAGCCTATAAATAAATATCCTCCCGGTTTAAGGTTTTTATAATAATTATCAATAACTCTTTTGGTGGTTTCCAGTTTAAAATATATAGTCACATTACAGCAGAATATTATATCCCACTGACCGGTTTCAGGCAAAGGATATGATTCTCCCACTAGATTAAAATAACGAAACTCCACCATTTTTTTTATTTGTTCATTTATTTTAAAATTTTCTCCCGGTTCTTCTTCAAAATATCTATTTTTTTCATATTCTTTCAATAATCGCATGGCTCTTTTTCTATAGATACCTTTTCGTGCCTGGCCCAGTGCATTATTGCACACATCAGTCCCCAATATATATATACTCCAATCCGGCAATAAAAAAGCAAAATTTTCCTGAATTAACATAGCAATTGAATAAGGTTCTTCTCCTGTTGAGCATCCGGCGCTCCAGATATTTATTCTCATATCTGATGAATTTTTTATAATAATTTCAGGGATAATATTCTCTTTTAATA
>JACQWU010000279.1 GCA_016209155.1 Candidatus Desantisiibacteriota bacterium
AAAAGATAAGAATGCCTGTCAATTTTACGAAGCTGAAACCCTTCGTGGTGGCTGGTCAGTACGTCAATTAGACAGGCAGATAAATTCAATGTTTTATGAGAGAATAGCATTGTCAAAGAACAAGGCAGAGATGCTCAAAAAAGGAGCTGTTTCGAAACCTGAAGATATTTTAAGCCCGGAAGAAGAAATAAAAGACCCGTATGTATTGGAGTTCCTTAAATTAAAAGATGAATACTCAGAAGGTGATTTAGAAGAAGCTTTAATTTTGCATCTGGAAAAATTTTTGATTGAATTGGGCGGTGATTTTGCTTTTGTCGGAAGGCAGAAACGTTTGAGGATCGGGAACGAATGGTACCGGGTTGATTTGATTTTCTTTCACCGCAAGTTACGATCTCTTATAATTATAGATTTAAAAATCGGCAAGTTTACTCATGCCGATGCAGGACAGATGCATATGTATCTTAATTATGCGAGTGAACACTGGACAAATGCAGGAGAAAATCCGCCAGTTGGACTTATTCTCTGTGCAAAGAAAGATGAAGCAGTGGCAAAATACGCGTTATCAAATTTACCCAATAAAGTTATGGCAGCGGAATATAAAACTATTCTTCCTGATGAAAAAATAATCGAGGAAGAGCTGGAAAAAACAAGAAAATTATTGGAGAGCCGGAAGGGAAAATGATGGAGAAAGAAGAAAATAAAACAAATGATTTGCCGGAAGGATGGGATTCGGAATCCTTTGTTGACACTATAGAAGATTTTAAAGCAGAACGAGCAAAACAAATTCAGGCAAATGCTTATTTATCAAATGGTAAATATCCTATTGTTGATCAAGGCCAGGAATTAATTGCTGGCTGGTCAAATGACGAATCTGCCATAATAAAAAATGGATTGCCATTAATAATATTTGGCGACCATACACGGATTTTTAAATATATAGATTTCCCTTTTGCTATTGGCGCAGATGGTACAAAATTAATTAAGCCTCAAAGCAGATTTGATGCCAGATATTTCTATTATTATCTTCTAATTTTGGATATCCAAAGCAAAGGATATAGCAGACATTATAAAATTTTAAAAGAAAACAACGTGAACTATCCTTCTCTGCCTGAACAGAAAAAAATCTCAGCAATCTTATATAAAATCCAGCAGGCGATTGAGACGCAGGATGAGATTATAAAAAAGACAAAGGAATTGAAAAAATCAACAATGCAGTTTCTTTTTACGCGCGGGATTTACGGGGAGAAAACGAAGCAGACGGAAATTGGGGAGATGCCGGAGGGGTGGGAGGTCAGCCAAATTAAAGAAGTTATTGTTAAAACCGAACAGATAAATCCACTACAATTGTTAGTAGAGAAATTTGAATATATAGATGTTTCTTCTGTTTCTAGAGAATCTCTGACTATTGAAAAAACAGCAACCACATTGAAAACAAATGCACCAGGAAGAGTTATGTTTATAAAATATTAGAAACAATGCAAGGTGGTGCGAGCTATCCAGCAGTAACAGATAAAAATATTTATTCTCTTTTAATTGCGCGACCGCAAAAAGAAGAACAATTGGGAATTAGCAAGATATTATCAGATATCGATCAAAAAATAGAACTAGCTGAAAGAAAAAAGCAAACTCTGAATAATCTTTTTCAGTCGATGCTTAACAAATTAATGACTGGGGCAATACGGATATAAGATTTTAGCCTATGGGAGGTGATAAGCAATGGAAAATAAGTTAAAGCACTTGGAATTTATTCAAGGAGTAATAAATAGACTGGCAAATAATTCTTTTATGCTGAAAGGGTGGTCAGTTATTGTAGTTTCTGCTTTATTTGTTTTAGATTTTAAAAATACTGATTCTAAAATATTATACCTTGCGCTTTTGCCAATAATAGCTTTTTGGATTTTAGATGGGTATTTTCTTTGGCAGGAGAGGCTCTATGGAAAGTTATATGATAAAGTTAGAGAATTAAAAGAAGAAGAGATAAATTTTTCAATGGATGTTTCATCTATCAAAGAAGAAGCACCCTCTTGGTGTCAAACTATATTTTCGAAAACATTATTCATCTTTCATGGGATACTTTTAGGCGCTTTATTAATTGTCAGTTTAATAAAATGTAAATAAAGGAGGTCGTATGGCAAGAAGAGTTTTTTTTAGTTTTCATTATAAAAATGATGTATGGCGTGCAAATCAGGTAAGAAATAGCTGGGTTACTCAAGGGAAAGAAGCTGCTGGTTTTATTGATTCTGCGGAATTTGAAAAAATAAAAGAGAAAGGTGATAAAGCTGTTGAAGATTGGATTGATGAACAACTTAAAGGGACATCCGTAACTGTTGTTTTAATAGGGAGTGAAACATCCTCTCGGCAGTATGTTAGATATGAGCTGCAAGAAAGTTATAGAAAAGGTAATGGTTTTGTAGGTGTACATATTCACAAATTGAAAGATAAAGATGGGAATACTTCTACAAAAGGGGATACAACATTTGGAGAATTGGGGAAAGATAAAAATGGAGAAAGTGTTTACTTTTTTCAAGTAGCTAAAATTTATGACTATGTGGATGATGATGGTTACAATAAATTAGGAGATTGGATTGAAAAAGCCGCAAAAGATGTAGGGAAATAATAGTTTTTTTAAGGAGATAAATCATGGGTACAAAAACAGTAAATTTTAATAGTAAAGGTATTGGGAAATTGCCGAATGATAAACCAGTTATGTATAGGATTGAAACGGATAATGGTAAGCTTAATTATGCCGGTATAGCTAAAAGGGGAAGAGTTCAGGAGCATATAGCGGAACATCTTAGTGAAATGCCTGGGGCAAAAGTTAAGATTGAGCAATTTAGCAGTATCGATGAAGCCAGATCAAAAGAAGAAAGAGTGATTAAAATTAATCAACCAAAATATAATGAACAGGGTAAATAAAATAAATTTTAGAGATACTGGAGCCGTTAATCTAGAAATGTGAGGTGAGAAATGGTGAAAAACTCATTAGCTGTGTTTGAAAATTACAAAATTCGCAGGGTTTATGACGAAAAAACAGAAACCTGGTATTTTTCTGTGGTTGATATCATACAGGTATTGATCCAGCAGACCGACTACCAATCTGATAGAAATTATTGGAAAGTATTGAAAAATCGCCTGGCTAAGGAAGGCAGTGAGTCGGTTACAAAATGTAACCGATTGGGTTAAAAAGCAATAGGCATCCATGAAGAAAGGGGCTCGAATGAAGGATGGTTTGATTTATGATAAAAAATACAAAACCTGGCTTGCAGAAATAAAATCTAAGGTTCGTAATGCACAGCTTAAGGCGGCGGTGAAGGTTAATACCGAACTCCTTATGCTTTATTGGGAACTCGGTGCGGATATCGTTTCAAAACAAAAACATGCCAAATGGGGAGAGGGCTTTTTGCTTCAGCTTAGCAAAGATTTAATAGCAGAGTTCCCTGATACGAAGGGATTTTCAATAAGTAATCTGAAATACATAAAACAATGGTATTTGTTTTACAATAAAGAGACTGCATTTAGCCAACAGCCTGTTGGCCAATTTGCGAAACAGCCTGTTTCGCAATTGCCGATAGAATGGAATGCACAGCAGGTTATTCCCCAAATAACTCAAATTCCATGGGGGCATAACATTGCTATAATTTCAAAATGCAGGAATGTTAAAGAAGCGATTTATTATGTGCAGAATACACTTATTCATAATTGGAGCCGTAGTGTTTTGATTCATCAGATAGAAAGCGGGCTTTATAAACGGGAGGGTAGATCAGTAAATAACTTTTCGCTTACCTTGCCAAAACCTCACTCTGATCTTGCCGTACAGACGTTAAAAGATCCGTATATTTTCGATTTTTTAAGCATGACAAAAGATTATAACGAGCATGAAATAGAAAATGCGCTGGTGTCTCATGTTACGCAATTTTTATTGGAACTTGGTGCAGGGTTTGCTTATCTGGGTAAGCAAATACCTCTGAATGTAGGTGAACGGGAATTTTTTATTGATTTGCTTTTTTACCATACCAAACTGCACTGTTATGTAGTAATCGAATTGAAAACAGTTGATTTTGAACCGGAACACGCAGGGAAATTGAATTTCTATCTTAAAGCTGTTGATACTCAACTGCGCACAGAACAAGATAAACCTACAATCGGCATTCTTATATGCAAAAAGAAGGATAAGGTAGTTGCGGAATACGCATTGAGTGATATCCATAAACCAATAGGTGTTTCAGAATATCAATTAACTAATTCATTACCAAAGAAATTGAAATCAAGTTTGCCAAGTATTAAGGAAATTGAAGAAGAACTGGAGAATACCGAAGTAAACCCGAAAAACCTAAAATAAATCGGGAATAGATTTGTAAATATTTCAATCGGTGACAAATTGTCACCAGTTGATAAAATAAAATAAGATAAATTATTATGTCTAAAAAATTATCCAACGAATTATTAACAGTCCAAAAGCCTTTGATAAAATACGCTGTTGAAGCGGGGTGGAAATATATTCCATCGGCGGATGCGGTTCCTTTGCGCCAGGGCGAAAGCGGGATTTTCTTTTGTCGAATTCTTTCGGACAAACTGATTGAATTAAATCATGGGCTTGTTACTTCTGAAAATGTAAATGAAATAGTCGAGCGGTTGGAATCAGTGAGCAATACGATTGAAGGCAATGCTGAGATACTTGGCTGGTTAAGGGGTGAAAAAAGTATTTATGAC
>JACQWU010000280.1 GCA_016209155.1 Candidatus Desantisiibacteriota bacterium
AGTGTTTTAATCTTATCATTATCTTTTAGTTTTATTGCCTCAGAGTATTTATTTAAATTTTCCCAATTAATATACGCGCTTGAATCATCAATAGCCACAGTATTTTCAAGTCCGTTTTGTGTGCGAAACAGTTCATCTCCGCCTGTAAACATTGGAACACCTGAAGATACCATTAAAATACAAAATGCATTTCGAATTGCTTTTCTCTGTTTAGCCGGATTTCCATTATGATCCCAGGAATTTTCATTTCCTGTATATGAAAAAAGGTCCCGCATGCAAAAGCCATCATGTGATACGATATAATTTACGGAGTTATACGGCTTCGGATCCTGACGAGGACTTGAATTTTTAAATTCCTGCTGTGAACCGGAAAAGAAATTCGCAGCTTTGAATGGTTCTGTTGAAATAACATGCAGTTTATTTTCTGTCTGACGAAAAGCAATTCTAAATTTATCATTCCATTCAGACCATCCATCGGGAAACTGTCCGAGTTGATAAGTATTCCCGCTGCCTGTAGCCCATGGCTCGGCAATTAAATCTATACCGGCTAATGTTTCCTTATCGCGTAAAGGTAATTCTTTTATAACACGATTCAACACATTTTTAGGGTCTACGCGATTAAATTCATATCCGCCTTCAAATTTTGCATTCCCAAGAACAGGAGCAAGATCAAACCTAAATCCATCAACACCCATTTTATCTGACCAATATTTCAGCGAATCAATAATAAAATTCCGGACAATATCATTTGCCGCATTCAGGCTTGCACCGCAGGCAGAATTATCTTGATACCGCTGATTAACTTTTCCATTATCAATATCAGGGCGGCTTCTAAGTGTATAGTAATTAGCATTATCCAATCCGCGAAAAGATAAAATACACGCTCGATCCGCAAATTGTTTGGAATCATCCTCGCGTGAACTGTTGTCATCAGTCGCGCGTTTAAGCAATCCTTCACCGGTATGGTTATATACCACATCAATGATTACTTTAATCCCTTTACTATGGAATGCTTTAACCATATTTTTAAATTCATTTATCGGGCCGCCGTGTGATTTGTCAGAAGAATATCTTCTATTTGGAGCAAAATAACCCAAAGTCATATATCCCCAGTAATTATCACCCCGCGGATCAAAATCATCATTTTGTTCATTTGCAAACTGCTGAACAGGTAAAAATTCAACCGCTGTTACACCGAGATTTTTAAGATATAGAGCTTTCAATCCTGCACCCTTATATGTTCCTCTTAAATTTTCCGGTATGGATTTATCTGACATAGTAAAACCTCTCAAATGAACTTCATAAATAACATCATCTTTAATCGCTCTTTTTGGTTTTACTCCTACATATACCTTTTTGGGATTTACAATAAACATGCTTTTAGGTGCGATTTTAGCTGTATCAATTTGACGAAATCCCTGTCCCGAATAATAGTCATCGCTATATTCATTAGGATCGATACCTGAAAACCCTGGGCCGGGATCATGGCTCACTTCTACAGCATACGGATCGAGTAATAATTTATTCGGATTAAATCTATTCCCATATTCATCCACATCACAAACAAATCCTGTTTCCGTACCCTTTTCCCAATTTTTATCATATCCCCAATTTGGTCCCCATGCACGAAAACCATAATAAATTACATTCGTCATTCCCTTTTCCTGTAAAACAGCCAAAGGAATTTTCGAAAACCATATTTCTTCATTTTCACGAACCATGGCACTCCGTATAATTTCATCAGCTCCCCTATTTTGATCAAAAAAACAAATTTCAATATGAGTGGAATTTTTAGAATAAATTTTAAAGGTCAAAGTTTTTGTTTTGGATATATAATTTACCCCAAATGTTATTTTTGATGGATTGTTTGAAATTGGCATTTTTGTATTTCCTTTTTTAATGAATTCATTTAAACCGGCAAAATTATAGGAATAAACATTTAGGACAAATTATTGAACTTTGGGATTGATACACAATATTAAAAAATCAGGAAGCAGGTAAACAGGCAAATCAAATTTGAACATTATAATTTAACCACATTAAAATAAAATTGTCAACAAATTTTTCATTTTTTTATGTAGGGGGCTGGTCTTGCGCCTGCCCTTAAATAAATATAAAATCACCATAACATAGAATAATATCATCAACCTGATCTTAAAAGAGAGAAGAATAGTTGTGTTTTGCTGAAATAATATATAAAAAATAATTTATCGTAAATAGTTTCTAAAACACTAATAAATACTTGACAAACATTTTTAATTATGCTATAAGTTTTATAAACGCTATCATAAAAGGATACAATGAAAAAGACAATATTAAAAATAGCAGAAATTAAATCAGGTTTTTTATTTAAGGAAAGTATTAAATCTGATAAAGATGGAATCATTAGTGTCATCCAGCTTAAGGATGTAGACGAGAATGGTATCCTCAATGTGAGTAACCTTCAGCGGATTACATTGGAGAATGTAGATCATCGTAATTTTATTACCGCAGGGGATGTACTTCTTAAAGCAAAGACAAATCATCCGGTTTCTGTATTTGTTAAAGATGTTTCGGCCAATACGATTGTAACAGCTCATTATTTTATTATCCGGATTAAGAGAACTGATGTGCTTCCCGGTTATTTGGCGTGGTATCTCAATCAGCGCCCTGCGCAAAATTATTTTGATAAACAAGCCGGAGGAACGCGCATACAGGTAATCAATAAACAAGTGTTGGGAGAGCTTGAAGTTGTTATTCCAGGCCGAAATATTCAGGAGAAGATCGTAAAGATTTATAGCTTGTACCAAAAAGAACAAAATCTTATGGACGTATTGCAGGCGAAAAAGCATAAACTTATTTTGTCTCAATTATTGAGCGTGATTGATTAAATTGTAATGTTGGATGGCAGGCACAGTGACCTGCCCATACAATACAACAATTATTGGACAACGTGATTAATAATGTAGGGGCAACCCTTGCGGTTGCCCATTAATTGTAGGGGCAGGTCCCCGTGCCTGCCCTATAAACGTTTTTCAAAAAAAGGGCAACCTCAAAGTTTGCACCTACGCATAGGAGATTATTAAAAATGGCTAACGGTAAAACAAATCAGGAAGAAATTAATGCGGTAGCATGGAAGGCGTGCGATACTTTTCGCGGTGTTGTGGATCCTTCTGAATATAAAAATTACATACTTGTTTTTCTATTTCTTAAATATTTAAGCGATATGTGGAAAGACAAAAAAGAGCAGTATCAAAAGGAATATGGGAATGACCCCGTTCGTATCAAGCGAAAAATGGAGCGCGACCGTTTTGTCCTTCCTGAGAATTGCGACTTTGATCACATCTACAATAAACGCGATGCCGGCAACATTGGTGAAATTATAAATCTGGCTTTGGAAGGAATTGAAGAAGCGAACAAGGCAAAACTGGAAGGTGTTTTTCGTAACATTGATTTTAATTCAGAATCAAATCTTGGGCAGACTAAAGATCGCAATAAACGGCTCAAACATTTAATCGAAGATTTTGCAGATGAGCGTATGGATTAGCGGTCGTCGAGGATAGGTAATGCGGATGTCATTGGTGATACTTACCAGTTTCTTATTGAAAAATTTGCAAGTGGGGCAGGCAAAAAAGGTGGAGAATTCTACACACCTGAGAAGGTTTCGGTTTTGTTGGCAAAATTACTTGCGCCGAAATCAGGCGAACGTATTTGCGATCCGGCATGTGGTTCAGGATCTCTACTTATACAAGTATCGAAGGAAATTAAA
>JACQWU010000256.1 GCA_016209155.1 Candidatus Desantisiibacteriota bacterium
AAAATAACTTTTTATTTTAATAAATCCAATGGACTTTTCGGAGCCTTAGACATATCCCTCATCCGCAGAACCAATTTAAAATTTAACAAATAAGCGGGGGCAGAAAAAATGAAGGTTGGGATTACAGGTGCGGGAGGAAATGTTGGGACGACTCTGCGTAAGGGATTATCGTCAAAATATGAGCTCATTCTTTATGATATTAATAATATAAAGCAAGCCGGCGGCAATAATTTCTTTAAGGTTGATTTTGCGGACAAGAATGTTGATAGAGATATTTTTAAGGGATTGGAACAATTCGGAAAACTATTTTTAAATTTTAGGGATTAAAATATTATGAATACAAGATTTCAAAAACAAATTAATTTTATTCTTGAAATTGATAAATTAAAAACTATTTTTCGTAAAACCCGTTTATTGGATAATTCAAGATATGAAAATTCTGCTGAACACGGCTGGTATATGGCAATAATGGCAATTTTATTGTTAGAATATTCAAAAGAATCGAATATTGATATCTTAAAAGTTATTAAAATGGCATTAATTCATGACATCGTTGAGATTGATGCAGGTGATACTTATTTATATGATTCTGAATCACAAAAAAATAAATCTCAAAAAGAAAAAAAAGCAGCAAAACGCATATTCGGGATTCTTCCTGATGATCAGCGGGATGAATTTATAATATTATGGAATGAGTTTGAAGAAAAAAAAACAAAAGAAGCAAAATTTGCTGCTGTACTTGACAGGATTGGACCGCTTATACAAAATTATCATACAAAAGGATGTGAATGGAAAAAAAACAGTATTAAAAGCAGTCAAGTATATTCGGCAAATCAGCATATTGAACAGGGTTCAACAGAACTTTGGAATTTTGCCAGACAAATTATAGATGATTCTGTAAAAAAAGGGTACCTTGTAAAATAATTACCTGAATCTTGCACTTCAGATTCAGGTAAAATCGCCAAAGACGCAGGATTTTTGGATGTATTGGCGATTTCTCAATCTTGCTATGCAAGATTCAGGATATAAAAATTGAGGCAATCTGATTTATCAGACCTAATGCAGTAATTCGCGTAATTTGAAAGTATTGATTATACAAAAAATATTTAGTATAATACAAACATCTTATTTTATTAAAAGGGAAAACAAAAATGACAACAACTCATAATAAAGAAAAGAGTCATGAGACTGAAGTTAAGATAGGTACATTACTCGGAACCGGAACCCGGTTTCACGGAGAAATGGTTGGGGAAGGGAATATCCGGATTGACGGCAGGTTTAAAGGAAAAATAACGAGTAAAGGCAGTTTATATATAGGTAAAACAGGTGAAATAGAAGCAGATATTGAAATCGGCAGTGTTGTAATCGGCGGGAAGGTAAAGGGTTCTGTGGCAGCAAAAAGTAAAGCAGAATTAATTTCTCCCGCAAAATTTTTAGGGAATATCTCAACTCCGCGTATCAGTATAGTTGACGGAGTAATATTTGAAGGTTCATGTGTAATGAATACACGAAAGAATCCAAGGGAACCCATAGCCCAGCTTCCGAATAATACTTCAGATCCGCAGGATGAGGATGTAAAAGTTTAATACCTATTCGGGTATTTAGGCTGATTAGGTATAAAGTTTAAATAAATTTGCCTTTTATTGTCATCATATCCTCTATTTCCAGAGGTTGTTTTGCTAAAAATGCTTCTCCGTATTTTTTACCTATTATTGCTCCATAAACACGGGCACGCGCTTCCAGTAATTCAAAAATATCATTAGCAGGCATAAAAATATTTTTACCATCTTCCGAATCAGAGAATTGCGATTTATAGCATTTTATAGCTTCCATTTTTTTTTGAAACTGTTCGGTGATATCAATTATAAAAGAAGGATGCGTTTCCTGAAATGCCATATAATAAACTATTTTTGACGGACGATGAGCCAGTCCTCCAATTTTAAGCTTACTAAGTCCCGAAAAAAAACAGGATTCGTAACTCAGGATACTGGTTTTGTAATGATCCGGATGACGGCCTTCCCAATACGGGATTATAACCATATCAGGCTGATATTTACGTAATATATGTATTATTTTATGCTGAGCCGCTTCGGTATTGTTTACTCCTGCATCAGGGAGATATAGATTTTTTCTTAATGTTATTCCCATGCATTTTGCGGCATTTTTTGCTTCACGCGCTCTTTCTTTTGCTGTTCCGCGCGTTCCTGCTTCACCCTGAGTGAGATCCAGTACCCCTACTTCGTACCCTTCGTCAACCAGCTTAATAATAGTCCCTCCGCATGAGAGTTCTATATCATCTCTATGCGCACCAATAGCCAGTACGTCTAATTTCAAAGTTTAAACCTCCTATGATAAATGGGAAGTGGGAAGTAAAATAAATCTTCAATTTAATTTCCCATTTCCTTTTTCTTATTTCCGATTTAATCTTTTATTTAAGCATTGATATCAAAATTAGAAAATTTATGAAAGGATTTAACTCTTTTCAGAATATCGTTTGATTTAAGTTTAAGCAATTTGCGGATACTGAAATCTTCGACATTAAATGATGCCATTACACTTCCATATATTATTGCCCGGCGTATATTAGGTTCGCTTATGTCACCGGTCTTTGCCAGATAGCCCACTAATCCGCCGGCAAAACTGTCACCTGCTCCTGTAGGATCAAATATTTCTTCAAGCGGATAGGCTGAAGCGGCAAAATGAGTTTTTTCTGAAATCATCAGCGCCCCGTGCTCGCCTTTTTTTATTATCAGTATTTTCGGCCCCATTTTTCTAATAATACCCGAGGCTTTAATTAAATTTGGTTCATTTGCAAGCTGTCTGGCTTCTGCATCATTTATAACAAGAATGTCCAGATATTTTAAAGTCCTTTTAAGTTCTTCGTTTTTATAAGCTATCCAGAAATTCATAGTATCCCCGACGATTAATTTAGGGCTATCCATCTGCTTTATAACTTTAAGTTGTAATTCCGGATCTATATTCCCGAGCAATAAATATTTTATTTTTCGATAGGATTTAGGTACTATTGCTTTGAACTCTTCAAGTACATTAAGTTCAGTTTTTATTGTAGTGGCCATGTTAAGATCATCTTTATATGATCCTGTCCATCTAAATGTTCTACCCGGAAGTTTCTGAATACCATCTGTATTAATATTATTATTTCTTAATAATTTGATGTAATCTTCAGGAAAATCAGAACCAATTACACTTATAATCCCGGGAAGAGCGAAAAAACTCGCTGAAAGTGATGCATAAGTAGCTGAACCGCCCAGAATGTCATCTTCTCTCCCAAAAGGTGTTTCAACAGTATCTATCCCCAGTGTACCCACAACAAGCACTTGCATATTTATTCCTCCTATTTTTCATTTATAATTTATATCACTAACTTATCGGCTATTTCAAATACAAAAGTTAGCATAATCACACCTAAAAGCCTTCCACCTTAAGTCTATTCACCTGAATAGTTGCAAATTATTTTATGAATTGCAATTCATAAAGTTCCCGGTATAAAACACATCTTCTCATTAGTTCATCATGAGAACCGGTATCCACAATCATCCCTTTATCCATCACCACAATTCTGTCCGCATGGTGGATAGTGGAAAGTCTATGCGCTATAACAACAGTAGTATGTCCTAAAAATAATGTATTTAATGCTTCCTGCACCTGTTTTTCAGATTCTGAATCAAGACTTGAAGTAGCTTCATCCAGTATAAGGATAGGCGGATTTTTCAGTATTACTCTTGCAATTGATAAGCGCTGGCGTTCTCCGCCTGAAAGCTGAGTGCCGCGTTCTCCAACGATAGTATTAAATCCATTCGGCATTTTTTTTATAAATTGCATAGCATTTGCTTTTTCTGCCGCATGAATAATTTCTTCCATAGATGCGGATTCTTTACTATAACTGATATTATTTTGAATAGTATCATGAAAAAGAAAAGTATCCTGAGTAACGATTCCGATTTGATTGCGCAGACTGGCAATGGAAATATCTGATATATCTATTCCGTCTATTTCTATTTTCCCCTGAGCAGGAGAATAAAATCTTAAAAGTAAATCTATCATACTGGTTTTACCTGCTCCGCTCGGTCCGACAATAGCTACAATTTCATCTTTTTTTATTGTGAGATTAATATTTTTTAATACAGGTGTTTTCTCTTCATAGCAAAAATTCACATTTTTAAAACTAATATCCTTCTGTATAATATGCTCAATAGATTTATCTTTATCTAATATTGCAGGTTTTATTTCCAGAATGGAAACAATCTTCTCCATTCCGGCTTCTGCTGACAGTACTATACCATATACATTACTCAGAACACTGATATGCGGAGTAAGAGCAAGCAGTGTACCGAAATACATAAAAAATTCTCCCTTTGTAAGATGTCCATCCAATATACGCATACCGCCATATCCAAGAATACCGACAGCAATAATAGTGAATAAAGCTTCAACGACAGGGACCTGCAGAGAAGTTATACGAGTAAATTTTTTGCGGAATTTTAAAAATAATTCATTTTCATTTCTAAATTTATAAGTCTCTGTATCTTCCATATTAAAAGCGCGCACAATCCGCACCCCCATAATTGTTTCCTGAAGAATTATATTAATCTCAGCCATTTTATCCTGCATTTTTTTGGTGATATCTCTTATTTTGTGTCCTAATTTAATAATTGGAAAAATCATAATAGGTGCGCATAAAATTACTGTCAGAGTCATCCTCCAATCCAGTCCAAACAGAATCGCGGCAAAAATAACTATCTGGAAAATATTTATAAAAAGATCACGTATCCCCTTACTGATAGCACGTTCTATAAAATTAAGATCATAAATAAAATGCGAAAGCAGTGCTCCTGTGTGCTCGCGATAAAAATAATCTAAAGACAGTGACCATAAATGACGATACAGGTCCTGACGAATATCTTTAACTGTAAGCTGTCCTGCCATGGATGATAAGTAATACTGTAAAAAATAAAAAATTCCTTTAACTATTGCCACAAGCAAAATAATAAAACCTATCTGCATTAAACCGGAAACAGGATCTTTAAAATTCAGATAATTGTTTACGAATTCCAAAAGCCATATTACGAATTTACGTTTAGATTGTGCGGAGAAATGTGCCCCCGCCGAAGAATTAAA
>JACQWU010000075.1 GCA_016209155.1 Candidatus Desantisiibacteriota bacterium
AATTTCAGGGATTACGCCATGTCTGTTTTCTTGTAAATGATTTAGATAAAAGACTTAAAGCTCTCGGATCCGATGTGAAAATCACACTCGGGCCGGTTGACATGAGCGGTTTGATTCCGGGGATGAAAGTTGCATGGGTCGCGGACCCTGAAGGTAATATTATTGAGCTTAATCAGGGGTATTGTGACGAATAATAATATAGTTAAAATTAAGAATAAAGAAACCGGTCGAGTTGAGGCTTTCAGTGATGGAGTGTTTTCAATTGCAATAACTTTATTAGTGCTGAATTTGAAGATACCTGACAAAAATACTCTTTCAGCTTCATTCGGACTTTTGGAAGCGCTTTTAGTACAATGGCCGGAATTTATGGCTTTTTTAATCAGTTTTATTACTATTTTAATAATGTGGGTAAATCATCATAATATGTTTAATCATATTAAGCTTTGTGACCAAAATTTTCTTTTTTTAAACGGATTTGTTTTATTAACTGTTACTTTTATCCCTTATCCTACAGCATTACTGGCTAATTATATTAAAACAGATTATGCAGATATAGCATCAGCTATTTTTGCAGGTGCCTTTTTATTGAATTGTATTTCATTTAATATATTATGGCATTATGTTTCGTATGAGAAAAGACTGCTTGATGAAAATATTAACCCTGATATTATTTTAAAATTCAAACGTAATGGTTTGATTGGATTACCTTTATATTTAATTGCAATTTTAGCGGCATTTATTAATGTTACATTGAGTGTCGGAATATGTACGGCTTTGGCGATATTTTTTTCAATAGCAGGATTTTTTGAACGTGAATGAAAACATTAAAATACAGATAAAAGGAGGGAAACGAAATGATTCATCAAATTATTTTTGCAGGTCCGAAACCTGAAATGTCTGTTAAAGAATTTCAGGATTACTGGGTTTTAAATCATGCGGTTAATTATGCAAGTAAAATTAAGCAAATAAAAAAGTATATGATTGATACACGTATCCCTTTTGCCCTGGATATGGGGAATCCAATACTTCCTCATCAGGGTGTGGCGGAGATATGGCTGGAAAATGAGATTGAACAGCTTGCATCATTACGGTCAAAAGAGTTCCTGCAGGGAGCCCGGCTGGATGAACCGAATTGGGCAGCCTTCTGGATGACTTTTGTACTTGATACTACTGCGCATGTGATAATAGATGGCCCTGTACTTACTAAAAATCCTACATGGGTAAAAATATTAATACTGCTTAAACGCAAGGCGGGAATTCCATTACAAACATTTCGGGATTATAGCTTAGCTGTTCATGCACCTGTTGTTAAAGAGATACCCGGATTAAAACGGTACATGCAATGCCATACACGCGACGGGCATTATGTTTTTGGAGAGGCAAGTTTTGATTCGGTTGAACAGCTTTGGTTTGATAATACAGAGGCTCTAAATAAAGGAATAACTTCCGAACAATTTAGAATAAAAGTAAAAGCAAGTCTTGAAAATTTTGTTGAGACAAAATATGTTTTTTCATTAGCTGCTAAAGAGAACTGGATCATCGGGCCGGAACAAAGATAACCGGTAGTAATCAGTTAGCAGTTTTAAGGAGATATTTTATTATGATTAATAAAAAAATAAATATCCAATTAGTTAAAGCTGTTGAAGTAAAGGATATTAAGGAAACAGAGCGTCTGCTTAATGACGGGGCTGATCCGAATACATCAAATTCCGAAAATGGATTAACTGTTTTAATGATTGCTTCCGGTCGGGGGGATACAGATATGGTGAAATTATTGCTTACAAGCGGTGCAAATGTATTTACCTCTGATAGTGCTGCCGGTGCAACCGCTTTACATAAAGCATGTCAGGGTGGAAGTCTTGAAGTTGTTAAACTGCTCACTGCAGCCGGTGCCTTTATTAATGCTGTCGTACCTTCAACAGGACATACCCCCTTAATTGAAGCATTATGGTTTAAGTGGCCTGATATTGTTGAATATTTGCTGGCAAAAGGCGCAGGACTCAACCTGAATACTCATTATGGGTTTACTTTGCTGGAACATTTTAAATATGCAATGAATGTTAATGTTATAGGTAAAGACAAACTGCTGCGTGCAGATAAAATGTTAAAATCCCGCCAGGAGTCTGATAAAAACAAGGTGGGAAATCAAAAACTTATGGCTGCTGCTTTAAATAATGATTTAGAAGCAGTGAAAAAATTAATTGCCGAAGGAGTTGATCTGGAAGAAAGATATCCTGTATTGAATGGTTTTAATGATGAACATACACCTCTTTTAGTAGCCTGCCGTGATGGACATTATGAAATAGTAAAAGAGCTTTTAAAAGCAGGAGCAAATGTTAATGTTACTGAGCCGACATTCGGGGCAGTACCTTTACACAAAGCAACTTATAACGGACATGCAAATATTACCGCATTACTTGTTAAGCAATCAGGTATAAATATTAATTTTCAGGGACCGTCTAATGGATACACTCCTCTTCATGATGCTTTATGGCATGGATATGCAGATTGTTCTGAAATATTAATAAATGCAGGTGCAAGGCTTGATTTAAAAGGACATGATGGAAAAACTCCTTTAGATATTGCCGCGGAAGTTTTCGGCTTCGAACATAAAATTATTAAACTTATAAAAGAAAAACTTTAAATTTAATTATATGGAGGAATTGCTTATGAGTAAAAAAATTTTAATATTAGCCTCAAATTATGGTCTTTGGGCTGAAGAATTACAGGCGCCCTGGGATGCTTTAAAAAGTGCGGGGCATCAATTAACTCTGGCTACATTTAACGGGATGACTCCTTTGCCATTTAAACTAAGTATGGACCCGGATTTTATTGATCCAATGCTCAATATACCGATGAATCCGCCGGAACTGATAAAACGTGTTAATGAAATTCTTGATACGGGAGAATGGAGCAATCCAATTAAAATTAAAGAGGCTAAAATGGAAAATTATGATACGCTTGTTATCGTAGGCGGGCCCGGAGCTGCAGTTGATATAGCCGGAAATTTATTTGTACATCGTTTGATTCTTAATGCTTATAAGAATAAAAAAATAATCGGCGCATTATGCTATGCTGTAGCTGCACTCGTTTTTACCCGTGATCCTGACAATAAAAATAAAAGTATTATTTATAACAAACGTGTAACAGCACACCCGCATTCATGGGATTTTGATGTAGATGTTGTATACGATGTAGTAAGGCCGCAAGCTGATAATCCTGACATGAAATTACGAACCAGCGGATTTTTATTTCCGCTGCAGTATATTACTGAAGATGCTGTTGGATCAAAAGAAAAAGTTAATTCTGATGAAAAAGCAACAAGAAATAAACCCTGTGTTGAATGGGATAATCCTTTTGTTACAGGTCTCTCGGTTGAATCATCATCAGCATTCGGAAAAAAATTGGTTGAGGTTTTAAAATAAAAAAGGAGAATTAATATGGATGGTAAATTAAGAGCTATTTATGAAAAACAGCTTAAATATTATGCGGCAAAAGATATTGATGGATTGCTAAAAAATAATTATAGTGAAAACGCAGTTTTAACAATGTTTGATTATCAGATAAAAGGTCATGAAGCATTAAGAAACCATTTTAATGGCTTTTTTAAAATAGCAGGAAAGATAACTTTTAAATCAACAAATAAGTTTGTCGAAACTGAAAATACTATACTTATCGAAGCATCAGCCGAAACTGAAAAACTCGGGGCAATGGTGTTTATTGATGCTTTTGTAATAAATAACGGAAAAATTGATTATCAGTTTTCTATAGTAAAATGAACAAAGGAGATATAAAATGAGCAAAAAAGTATTAATGCTGGCAACTAATTATGGTTTATGGGCTGAGGAATTACAAGCTCCCTGGGATGCTTTAAAAAATGCAAAAGCAGGATTTGAAGTAACACTTGCCACAAGACTCGGGAAAACTCCATTACCATTTTTTTTAAGTATGGATTCTAATTTCATAGACCCTCTTCAAAATTATAAAGTTAATCCAAAAGACGCCATTGTAATAGTCGGAGGAGTCGGAGCATCACTGGATTTAAACGGTAATCAAAAGGTACATAAATTAATATATTCCGCATATAAAAAAGGAAAAATTATAGGCGCATTATGTTATGCGGTTGGATCACTTGTCTGGACACGTGATCCGGATAATAAAAACAGAAGTGTTATTTACGGAAAGAAAATTACAGCTCATCCTGCAGAATGGGATTTTGATGCAGACCTGCCTTATACTTTAGTGCGGGCAACTCCTGATAATAAAGGTACCGATGTTAATACACCCGGTTTTGTTTATCCTCTTAAAGTAATTGTTGATGATGCTGTAGGCCCCGGCGGACAGGTATTTTCCAATCCTAAAACAAATCGTGAAAATCCTTTAGTTTGTTATGATCATCCTTTTGTCACAGGTTTATCAGTAGAATCTTCTATTATGTTTGGTAAAAAACTTGTTGAAGTGTTATCAAAAACTTCATAAAAAATTGAGGAGAACATTCTCATGAATAACGTTTTTGAATTAGGCACTTTTATTATATTAAAAAAAGGACAGGTGACTTTTCATAGTTATATGAGCCCTTTAAAAGGTCAATTAGTATGTTCTCATATAATTGAATCAGAAAATAAACTTGTAATAATTGATACTCTTTTACTAAGACCTTATGCAGAAAGGCTTCGCAAGTATGCTGATAGTTTGAACAAACCAATAGAGCGTGTAATAATAACACATTTTCATCCGGATCACTGGCTTGGAT
>JACQWU010000284.1:0-3508 GCA_016209155.1 Candidatus Desantisiibacteriota bacterium
ATTACAGAGCAATCAAGCCACTCGGTTACATTAAGTACATGGTGAGCGATCTTATTTTTCTCTAATATCCTTTTTAGCTCAACCAGCTTCTTTGACAAAATACCATAATCCGTAATAATAACAAGAACTTTATCATTTTTAAGCACGGGGAGGTCTTTTTCATTCGGAACAATTGTCCCGTTTGTATATAATACAATTCTTTTTGCTTTAGCCTCATGCAGCAGCTGATTAACTATGATAGACCATTCTTTATTCATAAACGCATCTCCGCCGATTATCCTGAAATCCATCACCTCGTCAATTACCTTACAGAAAATATCTAAGGATCTAAGCAGCATATTGGTGTCACAGTTTTTTGGATTCTCATAATATTGCATAAGGTTTGAACAATCCTTGCACTTTAAAGAACAGCGTTCTGTAATAATAAGGTCTATACTTCTTAAAAAAAGTTTATCCGGATTCAAATAACCGCTATGGCATATAATACAATTTTCTATCGCAAATTTGGTATAGTCCAGTGAAGCATCAGTCTGATTTTGCGCAATATCAAAATCCTCCAATAATAATCCGCCCGCGTACCAGTCGGAATAACCTGAATCATGAAGAAAATCAACAACATCCTTTATCGCGGCAACTGATATTAAGAAAACCGCATCCTTATATTTTTTTTTCAGATTATGTGCATATATTACTTCGATACCGCAAAAATTTGACTGCGATACTTTTTTACTGCTGTCACAAAAACACTCTACCGCTATTCCCTCTTCTTTGCATAAGGATAATAAAATTTTGCCTACAATCCCCGCACCATATATTATAACCGGCTTTTCTATGTTTTTTATTTTATTCAAAATATCTTTCTTAATCATATTTAATTGCTCTTCATCTTTCCATATCTTTTATAAGATTTATATTTACAAACGGACATCATTAAATGAATTAGTTTAAATTTCATTAATAAAGGCAAAACCCTGCTATTACCTTTTGACGGCGAATAATACTTTAAGCTTTCTCTTAAAATCGGAGCGTTTACTATTTTATTAATTTCATTATAAATCATCTTTCTGTTTTGCCCTGTAATTTGTCTGCAGGAACGTATAAAAAATATTATAACATAATGAATCAGAGCATGTCCAACCTCTTTTTTTATATCAAACGCGTCAACAGGCGCATAATTTGACTGCTTAAAAAACTCGATTGCCTTTGCTTTAAATATATCCATGTCATGCAATAAACTTTCACCGTTGACAATAATATTCTAAATTGAAAACAAAATCTTCAAAAAGGCGCATATTTTCATTGGAAAAAATATTATTATTTTTAATAATAGACAATTTATATAACCTTCCCCAGCAGTAACTAATCAAATGGTTGCTCGGATGCTTAAAAAAATGCCTCACATAATTCCCGATATCAGCTTTTGACAGCACTTTAATATTATCCGTAAAAATAACTCCATCGGGACTAAATGAAACTTTTTGCTTAATAATTTCATTATAATCTATGAGTTTGCCAAAATTTCCCATAACCATACCGGGGTAGTATTGATCATGCTTTTCAACCAGGGTTTCTATCGTTTTTTTATCTATAAAATCATCCGCGTCAAGAAAATACACAAAAGTACCTGCGGCATGGCGAAGGCCGGTATTTCTGGAAGCAGCCGGCCCGCTGTTTTTTTGCGAGATTATTTTAATTCTGCTATCGGTAAGAGCATACTTATTGCATATTGCTAAACTATTATCAGTTGAACCATCATTAATTAGTATCAATTCGATATCTTTATAACTCTGGTTTTTTACACTCTCTATTGATTTATTCAAAAATTTTTTAGCATTATATACAGGAATGATAACACTTATCAGCACATCATAAACTCCTATTCAATCGAAATTAATACGTTCTTTTTCAATAACCAAAGGTCTTCTTTGAATACGTGTATAAATCGAGCCCAAATATTCACCCACAATCCCTATAAAAAACAGTTGAACAGAACTAAAGAAAAAAAGGCCAATAACAAGCGGTGCTATTCCGACTTGAAATTCATACCAAAAAAGTAACTTATAAAAAAAATAAAAAAAGGCAATCACTATATTCAAAAAAGATAATAAGAAACCAATCAAAGTTGCAAGTCGAAGCGGAATTTTAGAATGATTCGTTATGCCGAGCATAGCCATGTCATATAAAGTGTAAAAATTATTTTTTGTGGTTCCCTTAGCCCTTTTAGGCTGGTCATATAGTATCTCAGCGCGTTCAAATCCAATGTCACATATAAGCCCTCTGAAATACGGATACGGGTCATCTATCTCGCGTAAAATTTCCACAATTTTTTTATCATATAAACCAAATCCGTTAAAATTTTGCAGTAATTCCACTTCTGACAATTTTTTGGCAAGATTATAATAAAATCTTCTCAAAGCCAGCATAAGCCCGGATTCCTCGCTATTTCTTTTTATTGCCACGACGATTTTATAACCCTCTTCCCATTTTTTTAAAAAGTCAGCTATCATGGCGGGAGGATCCTGCAAATCCGCCGCAACAATAGTTACAGCGTCGCCTTTAGCCTGCAAAAAAGCGTAATTGGGGGAACGAATATGCCCGAAATTTCTGGCATTTACTATGATTTTTACATTTTTATCTTTTTTGGCAATATCTTTTAAGATTTGAACAGTTTTATCTTTGGAGGAATTGTCTATAAAAATATGTTCATACGAATATTTTTTCAAACCATCAAAAATGCTTTTAACCTGTTTATATACTTCTTCCACATTCTCTTCTTCATTATAACATGCTGTTATTACACTAATTAAACTCATAATCACTCCTATGATAATTTGAGATTTTAGATTTCAAATCACACCATCTCCTTATTCATCTGTGCAATATTATTCCTCAACAGGTTTTATAATCATATTTGCTTTAAATTCATCTCTATCTAAAAAGGGCCATAAGTCTTCCTGAGGTTTGGAAACCATTGACCCGTCAGGTTTTACCATTGAGGAAACTCTTGGAGCTGTCTGAAGAGCAGGATCAATCATCACTTCGCAAACCACAGGTCCGGCCATCTCAAGAACATTTAATATGTCTTTCTTCAAATTTTTCTGATTACTTATCTTCACAGTATTAAGTCCGTAAGCGGAAGCGACTTTACATGTATCAGGAAGAGTTAACCCGCTTGACGGATCACAGCAAACCAGCCGTCCGTCAAAAAACCGCATATGAGTATTTCTTATTGACGCGTACCCGTTATTATTAAGAATAAATAATTTTATCGGAAGATTCAATCTCTTTAATGTTTCCAATTCCTGAATATTATGCTGCAATCCTCCGTCACCGGCGATACATACAGTACGCCTGCCGCCGCTTGCAAGACAGGCGCCAATACTATGCGGCAGACCAAATCCCATTGAGCCTAAACCGGGGGAGCTGATTACTCTCTGTCCTTTTTTTACTTTAAAAGCCTGACTTGTTATTTCAGCGCAGCTGCCTGAGCTTCCGGGAACAATAACAT
>JACQWU010000284.1:3522-10029 GCA_016209155.1 Candidatus Desantisiibacteriota bacterium
TTCCGGGAACAATAACATCATTTTCCGTTAAAACTTGGGAAAGCACATCTATTAAAGCGTATGTATTTACAAATCCTCCGGGAGTAAAATACTCAGGAAGGATAACTTGATATTTTGTTTTCCATTCTTTGCATTTTGAAATCCATACTGAACGATCTTTATTTTTAACTTTGTTTGATTTAAACAAAAATTCATTTAAAAAAATTTTAGCATTTAAAACTACCGGGATATCAATTTTAGTATCAATCTTTTTAATTTCATTTTTATCTATATCAACAATAACTTTTTTTGCGCCTCTGGCGAAATTAGAATAACTGTGTCCCACTTGAGGAAGATCAAGACGGGCTCCTATAACCATAATAAAATCAGAATTCTGCTGTATAAAATTAGCGCTTCTTGAAGCAATTGAACCCGGTCTTCCAAAATACAATTCATTTTCCTCCGGCAGGATATCCATTAATCTCCATGTAGTCAGGACAGGTATTTTAAGCACTTTAATTAATTCCAAAAATTCTTTTTCTGCTTTTGCTAAACGGATCCCTCTGCCGGCCAGAATCACAGGACGTTCTGAATTATTTAAAAGAGCAATAACCTTTTCCATTAAATTGCCTGATTCAGCTTTTATGTCTGTTTTTATTTCTTCTTCAGGATTAAAACCTTTTAATTTTTCTTCATCAAGTATTTCCGCCTGTACATCAAGGGGGATATCTATCCATACAGGGCCCGGACGGCCATTTTTAGCAATATACACCGCTTTTTCCAGATGATAACGGATACTTAGAGGGTCAAGGATAGTAATAGCGTACTTTGTAATTGTTTTTATAATTGAAACTATATCAACTTCCTGAACTCCTATCTGACGGACACCTTTACCGCTCAATAAATCTTTACGCTGTGCCTGCCCGGATAAAATAATCACCGGATTTGAGTCAATCCATGCGGAAGCGACTCCTGTTATTGCATTGGTACCTCCGGGACCCGTAGTTACAAGTGCAGCGCCAAGATCATTATTATATTGGGCATAAGCTTCTGCTGCTATTACCGCCGCCTGTTCATGAAGGCATCCGATAAATTCTATATTTTTATTCCTGCCGATAGAGTCAACAAGATGCATGCATCCCCCGCCCGGCAGCATAAATATCTGTTTTATATTAAGATTAGATATAAAATTAATTGCATAATCTGAGAGTTTTATCACTTATAATTCCCTCTACTCTTTGCTATTCTATTAACATCAAAGACTCGGATATCGTTTTTTGCGACCCATTCCAGGGTCTTGGTATTAAAATACTTTTCACACCTGCATTTTCAGCTGCTTTAATATTTTCAGTATTATCATCAATAAAAAAATCCGCCTTCCCCAGCCATTTCAAAAAAGACCCCTTATCTTTATCATATTCCGGGATATGCTGATTTTTTCTCTTTGATGGAACAAAATGGAAAGACCTTATCCAGACTCCAAAATTTTTAAAAACCCATTGTGCTGAAGCCGGAGCGCAAATTAGAGGAACCGATGTTATAACAATATGCCGATAATTATTTCCTTGTTTAATAAACCAATTTTTAATCTCATTTACAGGAACCATTTGCTGATAACATATTGATAATCGATAATCATCCAGAGATTTTTGGTATTCCTGTAAGCTTACTCCTAAAATCTTATGAGGAGGATTATCTATTATCTCCTCATACTGAATTCCGCATTCAGGGTGGTCGTTTAACCACTTCTCTTCGAACCATAAAAGCATTAAATCATTCAATACATCATCTATATCCCAGGCTATTGTTTTTAACTGTCCCACCTCTTTCCCAAAAATAAAACACTATTAAAAGAATTATAAAATAGGCTTCAAAAGCCAATCAGACCAGAATGTCATTTCGGTCTTTCTATTTTTATTTTCTATAATATTTTTATCATCGTAAAAAGAATCATCTTTGTAATGTGTTGTCGATATCTCTTCAAAAATCGCACCGTTTTTTGAACTGAAGTTATGTTTTACTCCCCGTTCGACAATTAACATATCCCCTGCCCTGCATTTTTTTTCTTCATTATTTAGATTAATAATAGTATCCCCATATAAAACATGAAAAGTTTCTTCCTTCTTTTTATGATAATGCATGGGATGTTTCTGCCCGGGAAGCAGAATTATCAACTTTTTGCAATATTCTCTATTTATACAATTTATAATTGCTGCGCCCCATTCTTCAAATCTTTCAATTCCATAATGATGGGATAATTCCATTTCCAGTTTATCGGGTAAAGCCACTTTGCTTTCCATCAGCAATTGTTTTATCTGGCTTATAATATGAATAACTTTATCTCTCAGATTAGTTACAGTAACATCATTTATCATTATAGGTTTATTATTTTTAATGTCGTTGTTTGCAACTAATTCAGTGTATTTAGACATAGCGTTTGCAGTAATCTGGTTTTCAAAAGTAGGTATTGCAAAAAAAACATCTGAAGAATTAAGCTTATGTCCGCTTTGTATATTTTTCCCTGCAAAAACACCGCGCTGCAGCTCTTTTAAACTTATTCTTTCCTTTGCCGAACCTTCATATCTTATTCCTGCTTTCCCGCACATATCTAAAGCTTCCTGCGCAGCTTTAAGCCAAACAGAAATCTGACCGGGAGTGGAAGAATAATTATTGATATTATATTTACCGGTTTTAATACCAACATGTCTTTCAAATACTGATGCACCTTTAGCAATAGCAATTTTAATCGCTTCAGTATTATCAGGATCTTCATGTGTGGAATATCCGATTAAAATACCGGGATATCTCTTTTTAAATAAATCTATCTGGTTTAACTGTAAATTATTTTTTTCCGTAGGATATTCAGCAACACAATGCATGAGACAAAATTTTTTTGCCCTATGTTCAAAAAAAGATACTACTTTATCTATATCTTCAAGATTTGCCCCTGCTGTAGATGCAATTATGGGCTTATTTGTCTTTGTTATCTTTTCCAATAATGGCCAATCTGTAAATGAACAGCTTGCAATTTTGATAATATCAAATTCATGCTTCACAACCAGATCCACAGATTTCTCATCAAAAGGTGTACATATAGAAATAAAACCTTTCCCTTTCAGTTCTTCTCTTAAAATCTGTTTTTGTGATTCTGACAATTTTGTTTCCGAAAAACGTTTTACATATTTAAAACTTTGATCATTTTTAAAATCCGGATGGATGAATGTATCAATATCCCTATATTGAAATTTAAAAGCGAAATTAAAATCAAAATCCCTGCAAACATTACTGAATTCATCAATTATTTTCAATCCGTGAGCTACCTCACCCATATGATTATTTGCCATTTCAAAAATAAACAAATTATCAAATATATCTTTTTTATTCATTCTTAATGTCTCTTTTCTTTTTTTGTTAATATATTAGATTATTAGGTATATTATGATTATTATGATTATTATTCGTATTCGTAACAATTAAAAAATATTATCAAATAAATATTTTTTAGTCAATGGTGTTTTTATTTTTTATTTTTTGTTATATTATGTATGGTTCTTTTTCGCTTAAAAAAATACCTTGACATAATAATAAAGCGTTATTATACTTTCATGATTATTCCCGCACAAAATCAAAAAATGAATAAAATATAAAATTAAATTTGAATTCTGTAATTGTTTCAATTTTTTAATCTCATAATATTTTAAAGGAGGAAAATTGTATGGTAGATTTAAGTTTAATCGTAATGGTTGTAGGGATATTAGGTCTTGTTCTGGTTGCAATAACCTATATGCAGCTTGTAAAAAAACCCGCCGGTAATGAAAAGATGAAAGAGATTGGGGATGCTATCCATACAGGAGCAATGGCATTTCTTAAAAGAGAATATTCCACCCTGGCTATTTTTATGATTATTGTATTTTGCATTATATTTATAGCTGTTGATATTAAATCTGCAATTGCCTATATATCAGGGGGGTTATGCTCAATTATAACGGGAATTATAGGAATGCAGGCTGCCACCCGTGCTAATGTAAGAACAACAGAAGCCGCAAAAAAAGGTCAAAATGAAGCACTTATGATTGCCTTCAGCGGCGGTTCAATAATGGGAATGTCTGTGGCAAGTATCGGATTAATAGGTATCGCTATGTATTACTATTTTTTCCGTGATGCTACTATTTTAAACAGCTTTGCTATGGGAGCAAGTTCAATTGCTTTATTTGCAAGAGTAGGCGGAGGTATTTATACAAAATCAGCGGATGTCGGAGCAGACCTTGTCGGCAAGGTTGAAGCCGGTATTCCTGAAGATGACCCCCGTAATCCTGCTGTAATTGCAGATAATGTCGGTGATAATGTCGGTGATGTTGCAGGAATGGGAGCGGATTTATTTGAATCATATGTGGCATCGGTTGTGGCTACAATAGCAATCGGTGCTTTAATGCCTGATCCTGCAAAATGGATGATCCTGCCGATTTTAATTATAGCCGCCGGTACAATCGCTTCCGCGCTCGGCAGTATAACAGTTAAAATTTTTAGTGACAAGCCCGCTGAAGCATTAAGATATGGAACGTGGTCAGCGGCGGGTATTTTAATTATCGCGTCATATTTTCTTGTTAATATGATGGTGGGTGACATTAGAATTTTTTATGGAATAGTCGCGGGAATAATCGCGGGAATCTTGATTGGACGATTTTCCGAAATTTATACTTCAGGGAAAACAGTGGAACGTTTGGCAGAATCATGCAAAACCGGCGCGGCAACAAATATTATTGCGGGGCTTGCGGCAGGAATGCGCAGTACTGGATTACCGGTTATAAGTATTTGCGCCGCAACTCTTATTTCATACTATACAGGCGGTCTTTACGGAATCGCTATTGCCGGTGTAGGAATGCTGGCAACAACAGGAATTGTAGTATCTGTTGATGCTTACGGACCTATCGCGGATAATGCAGGGGGAATAGCTGAGATGTCCGGTGCCGGACCTGAAGTAAGAAAAGTTACGGATACCCTGGATTCGCTTGGGAATACAACAGCGGCAATCGGAAAAGGTTTTGCAATAGGATCTGCCGCATTAACAGCAATAGGCCTTTTCAGCGCTTACACTCAAACCATTAAAGCAGCCGTTCCTAATTTTACCATAGATTTAACAAGCGCTACAGTAGTTGTTGGTTTATTAATCGGAGGGCTTTTACCTTTTTTATTAGCTGCTATGTGCATGGAAGCGGTTGGCAGAGCAGCTTTTAAAATGGTTGAAGAAGTAAGACGGCAGTTTAGAGAGATAAAAGGGTTAATGGAAGGTAAAGCGAAACCTGATACAGCAAAATGTGTTGATATAGCTACTGCTGCGGCTCTTAGGGAAATGATCATTCCCGGTTCAATGGCAGTTGTTGCACCTCTTGTTGTCGGATTTATTCTTGGCCCTGAAGCATTAGGCGGAATGATCGCGGGGACTACAATTACAGGAGTATTGCTTGCAATTATGATGGCTAATGCCGGAGGAGCATGGGATAATGCCAAAAAATACATCGAAGCAGGAAATTTAGGCGGTAAAAAAACACCTACACATGCGGCAGCAGTGGTTGGTGACACAGTCGGCGACCCGTTTAAAGACACAGCAGGCCCTTCAATGAATATATTTATGAAATTAATAACTGTTGTTTCTCTGGTGTTTGCTCCAATATTCGTTAAATTTCATCCGCAGGTTTTAGCATTTTTTGGGAAATAAATTTTTTAACTAATGTAGGGGCAGGTCTTGCACCTGCCCTTAAATTAAATATAAAATCAAAAAAAGGGCAGGTGCAAGACCTGCCCCTACATTAAAACACAAAAAATCTATCAACTTTTTCTACAATAATTTTCCCATCTCCTATTGTACCTGTCTGGATTTCTTTAAGCAGTCTCGCAATTGTACTTTCAAACTTATTCTGCTCAATATAAAATTCGATGGATATTTTTGGCAAAAACTGAATTGTCAGGGCGGAAGTATCGATTATTTCTTTAATATAACCTTTTTGCCTTCCGTATCCTTTTATTTCATAAAAAGAGATGTCCTTTACATCTGCTTCTTTAAGTATTTTAATAATGGTTTCAAATTTAAAAGGTTTAACAATTGTATCGACTTTTAACATATTCATAAATTTTTTTTAAGGATTTTGCTTTGAAGAGATTTCATTTTTTATTTATAGTTTTTGATCCGGTTTTTGATGAAGAATTTTGTTTTAGCTTTGATTTGAGCAAATCATCTATTCTGCTTAATCCAAGCCCAATTCGTACGCTTCCGACTATCCTCTCTTTAACCAGGATTGGATGTGAAATTTCTTTAATCTTTAGATTATTAGGATTATCAAGATTAAATCCGTCAAAATCCGGTTGAGATTTAAATAATACCTTTTCTCCATTTTCAGCCAGTATCATAATATACATAATATCTTTATTCTTAAGCGCTATATTAACCTGATTAAGCAGTTTTACGTAATCTGCTGTACTTATATAATCCATACTTGCAATTGTAAGACTTTCAGCTATATTTCCAGCCCT
>JACQWU010000284.1:10103-11579 GCA_016209155.1 Candidatus Desantisiibacteriota bacterium
TTCATCTATTTTAATATCAAATCTGTCATTGGTGAATTCCTTTAATTCCACACTTGTATAAGAATTTAAATATTTTTTTTCTTTATCCTCAAAAATCGACTCATACTCACCCAATTCATCGCGATTCATGCGAATAATTTCATTCTTAACGGGTAAATACATCATAACCAGATTTTGATTTATAATTTTACTTTTTTTAAGCAAAGAAGGTGAAACTATTTCAAATTTTATTTTGCGGTAAACACTTTCATCAAGTTCAAAAAGACCTGTAATTCTGTTTCTGTTCCGCTGAAAAAAAGCAGTATAGTCGCTTCCGGATGCTTCTTTTGCCATAATATTAATTTTAAAATTATAAAAACTGTTATCCGCCATTTTTTTCGTAAATGTTAGAATAGCTTTATAGGAATCTATATTTTTTGTACGCAGAGATCCATCCAGTAATTTTAATGTGGTTGAAGATATTGCTTCCTGCGTATCTATAGTTGATGAAGAAACAACTGATAAATTCTGTTCTGAACTTTTAACGGACAATTTTTGGCTATCTTCCCCTGCATACACAGATGAAGCAGAAATATTTTTTATTTCAAGTTCGTTCTGCTCAAACTCCTGACGGGGAATAATTACAACTGCAATCCATCCCATTTCCTGAAATGGAGCATAGCCGATAGAGCAACTCTCTTTATTATAAACACATTCTCCCCATCCCTTTTCAAAATTACTCATTTTTTTAAAAATTCCTTCAAAACCGGGTCCGGCATTTTTATTAATATTCTCTCTCATTATTCTATTTTTTTCTTTATTTGTTATAAATGTACCGTCTAAACTGATAAGATATGAATTCCCGGATATCCCAATTTTAACTGAATTTATCATATTAATAATTTCATCAAGATCCATATCAAATTCAAGGACAGCTTTATTAATCTCTGCCAAATTAACAAGCGGTGTTGCAAATCTTATAATAGGCTTTTGAAAAATATCAGATATTAAAACAGGAGATATATATACCTGTCCTACTTTAGATTTCATTGCTGTTTTAAAATAGTCTTTTGTGCTCTCATCCTTTAAATCTTCTGTTTTTATGCCATTAACCACCTTAATTATTTCCCTGCCGCGCCGGTCAATCAATCTTATAACACCGTATTCCTTCATCTCTTCCGAAAAACTAATAATATTTTTATTCCATACTTCCTTTCCTCCCTGACTATATGTTTTGAGCATATCTGCCAGTACCAGCAAATCATTGCTTTTTTCTTTTAATTTTTCCCTCAAAGAATTAATAATCTCATCCGATTTATTGATCAGCTTTTCACCATTTGCCTGTTTTATTTCAGATGAAAAAACAGCGCATTGAAGTGAAAAAATAATTAATAAAACAATAACAATTTTATTTATTTTCATAAACCTTCCCTGACTTATTATTTTTCAATTCCAGATACAAAGGAACTTCATTACAATTAGGAAATAATACACATT
>JACQWU010000285.1 GCA_016209155.1 Candidatus Desantisiibacteriota bacterium
AAATAATACCAGATGCCCCTTTACAAAAATTCCATATCCTCTGGGAGTGCCGGGATAATGTTCATGTATTTTAGGTAATCCATCCGGAAATTTATAAAAAATATTATATATCGGATGAGAGAAGGGAATTTCCGTAAGTTTATTATCCGGAAAAATTTTTCCTATTTCCCGGCGTAAATAAGTATCCATCCCATAGTCATCATCACAATAAATAAATCCTCCATTTTCCATATATATTCTTAATTTTTCCAATTCAGCGGGTGAAAAGGATATATTCCCGTGTCCGGTAATAAAAATAAATGGAAAAGAAAAAAAATCAGAACTTTCAATATCAACTATTTTTTCAACTGTATTGATTTTTATTCCTGTCCTCAATTTAAATTCTTTTGAAAGATTCGGTATAATAGAAGGGTCATTGTACCAGTCTCCGCCGCCTTGATACTTCAAACGTGCAATTACAAATTGATTGTTTTTTTTATATTCTGACTCTTCTGCTTTAATAGCACTGGAATTAATAAAATAACAAAAAATAAGAAATAATATAAAAACATATTTTCTATTTGGATACATATGTTATTTTCTTTTCATCAGCGATGGGTTGTTTTCTTTTTTTCTTCTTTTTTTCCGGTTTGTTCCCCAATTTGCTTGGTTACGGTGATATAGTCATTATGGTCATCTTTGCGCATGACCAGAAGATATATCTCTTTTTCTAGATTTACATGACTGGTAATTTCACTGAATTCTTTAAGGTTTTTAAAATAGCTTCTGTTTATTCCTAAAATAATATCATGCTTATTGATTCCATATTTTTCGGCTTTTGAATTTTTGGTAATATCTATAACGACTATTCCCCATAGATTCTCTTTAGTTACAGGCTTGACTTTTAAACCTAATTCTAACATAACTTTTTGTGTTTTTTCCCATCCATTTTCCAGGGTAATAGATAATTTCTGTTTTTCCAAATTACGTATGATCGTAATATTGATCTGGTCTCCAATTTTTTTAGTTGCCAGAATTCGATTAAAATCTTCGATCCTAACCACGTCAGTAGTATCAATTTTTTTTATAATATCACCTTCTTTAAAAGGTAAATTATTAATTATATCTTTAATGACTACACCATCATTTTGTCTCTGCTTTTATTGCTTCTTTCATATAATTATCAATTTTTATACCTATCCATGGAGCTGTAATGCCCGGGGAATCAATTATTACTCATTTTTCTTCATCAGCATAAACACAATTAAACCTCGCCAGAATCAGTATAATAAAAAAATAAAAAAAAATTTTTGAACTCATATAATCTCCTTTTAAATTTTATAGGCTTTCATGAAAAGCTCTTTTAATGAACATATTAATAATATTTAATAAAATAATTATGTAATTATATAATTAATAACTATTATTGTCAATATTTACATTTTCAGCTTCTGCTTGACACAATTCAGCTATTTTGATAGCATAATCTTCATTGTCTTCATCTGAACATTACCAATTTGATTTAAAGGAGAGTAATAATGAAATATAAAAAGAATAGATACATTCTGCTGATATTTTTTTTTTTTTTATTTGTATTTGGATGCTCGAAAAGCGAAAAAGAAGCCAATGAACATTTTCAAAAAGCTCGAAAATATAAAAAAGAACTGGATTTTAATAAAGCTATTGACGAATATAGAACTATTATTTACTACTATCCAAAAAGTCTCCTTATTTCTAAATCTAAAAAATTGGTTGAAGATTGTGAACAAGAACTTGAGGTTGACAAAATATTAGGTATTGCTAATAGTCTAATTGAAGAAAAACATTTTCAGGCGGCTTTGTTTATTCTTAAAAATTTAATTGATAAACATCCGGATTCTTATTTATCTGAGGATATACGAAAAAAAATTAATATGCTGACTGATAATCGTGCTCAAGATATGTTGAATATTGCCCGAAATTATAAAGAGAAAGGCAATTTCGAGGCAGCTATCGAAACATACAAAAAGTTTATTCAGGAATTTCCGTATTTCAATGAGATAGAACAGGTCAAAATATCTTTGAAGGAATCTGAGAATTCCCTTAAACAATTAAATGCGCAGAAAGAGAAAGAAAAGGAAAAGGAACAAAGACAGGCGGAAGAGGCAAAAAAACATGCTGATGAAGAAAAAGCAAAGCAGGAAAAATTAAAGAAAGAACAAACAAAATTAAGCAATGAGCAGAAAAAAAATAACGCTCTAAAAGCTTTAATAGAAAAAACAAAATGAAGAACCCTGTGGCAGACAGAGCCACAGGGTATCTTTTGTCTCTGATATGAATTATTTATTATTTATTTTAGTGCCAATTCATGGCACTTCCAGATAAGGAATTAATGTGAAGAAAAAAAAATTTTTATTTTTTCTATTATTTTTATTATTTACAAATAGGCTGTTTGCGGAAAAAATAAATTTCCTTTTCGAGATTTCAGGTAAAAAAGGAGATAATATTAATGAATTTGATAACATTCAGGGAGTTGCCAGTGATAAATATGGGAATATATATATTGCAGACAGCGATAATCACAGAATTAAAATCTTTGACAAT
>JACQWU010000286.1 GCA_016209155.1 Candidatus Desantisiibacteriota bacterium
AAGGAACTGCACAATTAAAATCACTATAATTTATTGATGCCTCTGATGCAGGTGATTTTGTGAATGATACAGTTGAATCCCATATTATTACATTCCGAATTCTTAATCTGGTATTATCATTAATTAAAAAATTTAACCTTTCTGCGGGTGGAACATTTGAATAAAATGTCGAGGACTCAATATTTATCCGGCTGTATAAATCTGACTTTATTGCTGTATTTATATTATTATTAAAAATTGATCTTTCAATTAACAATGAACTGCTTATTTCGTTAAAAAATTCATATAATGTATTACATGTTATAAGAGCGCTTGCGGAATTATTTGAAAAAACATTCCCATTAATTATATTTTTAAATTCTTCCCATGTATTATCACCTAAAAAATTAATTAATGAATCATTTTGATTATTATTATTAAAACTACAATCTTTTATTAAATTTCTAAGTTCCGACCATCCGCTGTAATTTATGTATATTAATGTTCCATTATTACTATTATTATTAAAATTAATTTTATAAAGATTTAGTGAAGAAAATAAGTCTTTATAAATCACAGCTTCATTATTATTACAATTATCAAAATCTATATTTTTTAATAATAATTTTACATTATTTCCTGTTGATATTACTCTGCCGGTTTTATTTTCACCGTTTCTTTCGATTCTAAAATTTTCTATCAAACAGGTATTTTGTGATGCCCAGTCTTCAATGATGCTGATAATATTTGTTTGAGGCTGTGTTCCTACAATTATCGGCTTATTTACCTCTGACTCACCCATTAATCTAACCCCATATGGCAGAGTGAGATTTTCCGTATAAACACCGCTTGATACTATTACTACTTTTGTCTGAGTCATTTTAGCTGCATCAATAGCTTCCTGTATAGTTGCATAATTTTGAGGTACTCTGACTGCATCGTTTAATGAAAAATAATAAACTCCTATATCCTTTCTTGTTCCATCAGGGTCAGTAGTATCATATGGATCTCCGGCATTTATACATGGTGAAGTTGAAGATGGCTTAACTTGCGTTTCCCAATCAAAATTTTCATAATCCCATATAATGCCCTCTCCTGTTCCTTTATAACCTACCGGTACTAATGAATAAGAAACATTTAAATTATATAAATATCCAATTTCTCTATCCATTCCTCCCATATTTCCGCGGGCTACAATAGAATTCTTCATACTTCCTTTTACAGGATTTGGGAATAATCCACCTATTTCTATCATCATAGGATTTTTGAAGGTGCAATTGTTAAATGATAATAAAGGGGTATTTATTCCTATAATTTGTGTCCCGAATAAGCAGTATTTAAACTCTCCGGCATAACCTCCACTGTCATCAGCATTAATTTCTATCCCGACAGGTATATCCCAATCAGGTGCTATCGGCATAAATTGTATAGGTTTATCTATGGTGCCTAATGCTTTTATTTTTGCACCCGGAGAAATAATAACTTTATTATTCATGCCAAATTCCCATGTGTTTTTTATCTTTTCCCCGGGATTAATGAGTAATGTTTTTCCGCTTTCAACTATTAAATCTTTATTAAAGTATATTTTCCATCCGGTAAAATCATATTATCCGCTTCGATAATAAAATCATTTATATCTAAAATACTAATGTTTTTTATTTCCAAATAAATATATATAGTTTTTACTACTTTATTTTGCGCACTTTCATTTAAAATATCAAAACTAAACCAGTAATATCCTTCTGTAAGACTATCCACATTAAGGAATCCCACATTAAGTTGTGTATTGGTATTTCCAGTAAGCGCAGAAAAATTTATGTGCGATGTTAATGATACGTCACTATAATTAATATTACTTATTTTCCAGACAGCGTTATTTGTTGAATATATTGAAATTGCCGCATCCTCTACAATACCTGTTTGATCAGCCAGATTATATTTTCGATTAAAATAACTTTCACCGGGGACATAAATCAAGGGAGAATTTACGCTATAATTGCCTGTGCGCTTCTCATCATGCGCTGTTATCGGCCATTCCATATACTCGGGATTATAATTCGTTCCAAGATCCCAGATATATATTCTACCATCTATAGATCCTGTAATAACTTCAATTTTTCCGTCATTATCCAGATCATCTAAAGTCGGACTGCTCCAATTATCACCTAATGTTATCTTTGGCCAGTTAGTTAAAATTTGTCCATTTCTATTTATTGCGAAAATTTTACTACGCTTTGTTACAATCCCTGATACACCTGCAAAAACTATATCGCTATATCCATCTCCATCAATATCTCCAATAACACAACCGGCATCATAAATATGAGTATTTATATTGCTATCATGCCAAAGCTCTTTACTTATAAGTCTTATATCCGGATTATAACCACTATAAGCTACAAGACTGTCTGTCTCGCCAAGAATAATATCCGGATATCCATCACCATTAATATCTCCTATTGCAGGTGGAGAAATAATATTTGACCAACCCGGATATGATGAATTTAATGTTTTATAACATGTCCCATCCGCTCTAAACAAATAGATAGAGCTTCCCAGTTCATTAGTATGATATGTGGCAATAATTTCACTTATTCCATCATTATCTAAATCAGCAATGCATGCAGATTCTGGATAAAAATTATCAGCATCATAATATGATTGAACAGGCTGTATCCATTTAACGTAAGGATATGGACCTGTACTATCATTATTAAAATTATATACCGCAATCCAATCAATACTATTAGAATATATCTCACTTTGCTGAAAAGGGACAACAATTTCAATATTTCCATCGTTATCAATATCATAACAAGCTGCACTTGCACCGCTAGCATAATGTGAATAATTATTTTGTATGTAATACTGATAACTATCATCATAAGGATTAAGTTTTTCACGCAAAATAAAACCATCATTTCTTAATACAGCTACTCTGGCATCAACAGATACAGCAACAATTTCAAGCAATCCGTCTCCATTTAAATCACACAGTGTTGGGGCCGGGACATTTACATATCCGCCAAAACCTATTCCTCCAGTATGATAGGTTACCGGCCAATTTTGTCCTGTAATAGGTTGTCCATTTGCATAAAAAGCATATACTTTAGGTACATTAAAATCTAAACAATTCACAAGTATTTCCAATCCGGGTACTGATGGGTCTATATCTCCCACTGATGGACTTGAGATATAAAAATAAAGATCATTTCCAAGAAATTGCGGCCATCCATTTTTGATCGTTCCATCCTTTTCATAAACATATATATATCTATCCTTTGTTGTTAGTATTATATCTTTACTCCCATCAAGATCAATATCCTGAACTATTATTGAACTTGATAATGGAGATCTTCTACCAGTAGCACTATTTATGACTTGCTTCGGCCAGCCAGGCTGGAAGCTGTTATCAACAATAACCTGAGTAACAAAATCTGAATCTGAATTTGTGCTCAACCTTATATTATAATCACCATCCTGTACCTGACTTAAATCCCATGTTGCCAATACTCCATTTAAAATTTCACCGGAACCGGATGCTATTAATTGCCATGATCCTGTATCTGACAAACGGTCTCTATATTCAAGTTTATAATTATTACTGCTTCCGTTTCTGTTATATGTTGTTCCAATAATCGAAATCTGCCCTTTTAACATCATCTCAGCTTCAGGAGAAGAAATAACACTTATAGAAGGTACGGTATTTGTTTGCATTGCTCTTAAGACATTTATTCTTTTAAAAAAAGAAGTTGTTTTTCCACCCTTATCATCAACAGAATGTCGTAATATCTGTCTTATTTCTTCACTACCAATATCAATATTTAAGTCATCAAAATGTGATATTATTAAACCTGCTGCACCGGCAATAAATGGTGATGACATAGAAGTACCGCTATAATAAGCATATTGATTATCCGGAATAGTACTATAGATACTGTCTCCCGGAGCAGAGACATCAACCAAACCTCCAAAATTAGAAAAATTTGCTATTTTATCATCTATTTCTTGTGTTGCTGCAACAGAAATAACATTTGGATACCCTGCAGGATAAGATGGTACAAAAGTTAACCCGTTCCCAGCACTGGCAATTAAAACTACTCCCTGACTATATGCGTAATCTAATACATCTTTTAATACTTGATTATATGAGGATGATCCAAAACTCATATTAATAACATCTGCTCCAGCATCTGCCGCATATTGAATTGCATTTACGATATCATCGGTTTCTAATAATCCTCCGACATTACCATATACTTTCATTGCAAATCCGGCTCTTACCGGCATAATTTTTGCTTTAGGACATACTCCTGCTATACCTTTATTATTATCAGCAACAGCGGCAGCTATTCCGGCAACATGTGTACCATGGCCTACTTTGTCATCGGGATTATTATCTGTAGTTTCATAATCTTCACCGGAAACTAATTGATAATTAAGATTTTCAATATATGATGCGGTGTCAATATCTACAAAATCGTAACCTCTAATATCATCTATGAGGGTGTTTGAATCATCATCGATACCATTAAGAGTTTCTCCTGGATTTTGCCATATATTTGCCGCAAGATCCTCATGGTCCCAATCTACTCCTGTATCTATTACAGCAATTACAGGCATGTAATTACCCATCTCTATATCCCATGCTCCTTCTACATTACTGTATCCCGGCTTCCAACCCCATTGTGTACTATCATAATACGGATCATTCGGAATGTAATTAATTTCAAATATATAATTTGGTTCAACACTTTCAAATATTGGATCTTTTTTATAATTTTCTAATGCTTTTTCCGTATCCACTTTATTATCAAAAGTTATTTTGTAAAAATTTTCGAGTTTAGGGACTTCAATATTTTTCTTATTTGCCATTGCACGTTTTTTTGCAAAATTATTTATTGTTTTTTCTGTTTTAGTTTTATTTTTGAATAACGGCTGTATTTTCTTTATTGTATATTTATTGTTTTGTGTAATAGCTGCGAACATTTCCTGATTGTTAGTTTTTAAATTTTCCAAATCAATATTTTGATTTTGATTATTTAAACTCATATTTTTTGATATCAAATCTGATTTTTGTTCACTGATTTTAACAATAATTTCATTCGGGACGTATTTTAGTCTTTCATTGTTTTTCTGATTATTTTCATTGTTATTTGTATCATGGATTTTATTCTGGATATTCCGCTCTACTAATTCCTGCCTATTATTATCCGGATCTGATTTTGTTTGAGTTGTTATTTGAGTGGAAATTGCGGTGATATAGCCATTCCGGTTATTATTGTCAATTAATTCCCCAATAATATTTTTTGTGACTGAACTGCAAAATAAAATAAAAATCATTAAACAAAAAATAAATCGACATACTTTTATTGAATTTTTATTCTTTCTCATGCTCCTCTCCTCCTTTTAATTTTCTCCTTTGGTTTGACAAGAATAGTATAACCACTTTAATCTTAATTAATATGATCTATATCACAAAAAAATGTGATATAAATCACAAATAAATTCAAATATTTTTGTTCTAAAATGAAAAAAGTCAGAATGTAATGATATGGAATTAAATTGTTTTAACGCATTTAATGAAGACTTGTTAGAGGTACATTAATGAGGAAACTTCTATATATTTTTAAATATTTCTCTTATAAGCATAGCTTTATCTAAAATAATAATCTTTTTATTTTCTATTTTAATACAACCGCTTTTTTTAAATTCATTTAGAGCTCTTATTGCTGTTTCTCTTGTTAAACCCGCGAGATTCGCAATTTCCTGACGTCCAAGATTTAGATTAACCACATTTTTTTCTTCTCTAATACCATTTTCTTCAGCAATATCTAAAATGACTTTCGCTATTTTGCCATACGAATCTGCAAATCTAAGTATTTTTATTTTTTCATCTGTTCGCCGGATTCTTTTGCTTAATAGCGCTAACATATTAAGTGAAATCTCGGGATAAATTTTTAATAGATTTAAAAATTGACTTTTTTCAATAACAAGCGTAATTGTTTTTTCCAGTGCAGTTACAGTCGCGGATCTTTTTTCTCCATCCAGCAAAGACATTTCTCCAAAAAAATCAAAAGGATGAATTATTTGCAGTATATCTTCTTTCCCGTTTTTATCACATATAGTTATTTTCACAGAACCTGATATTAGAATAAACAAAGAGCCTCCCGGTTCATCAGCGTAAAATATGACTTCATTTTTTCTATATGTTCTTTCCATACTGATTTCAAAAATTTTTTCGAGATTATTGCTGGAAAGACCTGAAAATAATATTATTTTTTTTAAA
>JACQWU010000076.1 GCA_016209155.1 Candidatus Desantisiibacteriota bacterium
TTGTACTTATCAAGCTGGATAATATCCTAATTTTTATGTTAACCGGTTTATTATTAAATAGAATAGATTAATCACTACTTTTAATCCTTTAGTATCATCCTTAACTCCCATTTCCATTTGAATATAAAAAACGATTTGAAATAATACAAAAAAAGTGTATAATTATAAATAATAGTTTTAAATTTATGGAGGGATTTTAATGTATTCAGATGGTTTAATATTAATGGAAATCTATAATAAATTATTACAGATACCCGATGGAAAAATAAATGAGGTTAAAGATTTTATTGATTTTATTTTATCCAGGCATCAAATTAAAAAAAATAAAATAGTTAAACTGGATGGAATATGGTCAGGCAAAGGCTTTGAGAAAATTAATAATTTGGAAAAAGAATTAAATAATGTCCAAAAAAGTGTAACTAAATCTATTTTTAAAAAGGATATTTAGATTTATGGAGTATCTTGCTGATACAGTAACCATTGTTCGGCATTTTGCTAAAACCGGACAAATTGGCAAAACCGCTAAATTTATTATTGAAGAAACTGAAAAAGGGAAAAACCATATTTTTATTTCAGTAATTTCACTGGTTGAAATTATGTATCTATCCCAAAAAATGCGTATAAATATAAACCTCGCAGAAACATTACAGGTTATTAACACTTCAATAAATTATTCAACTGTTGATTTAACCCCACATATCGTAAGTATTGCAGAGACTATTGATTTTCCTGAACTTTTCGATAGGCTTATTATAGCTACTGCTGAATATTTAAAAATTCCAATATTAACAAGTGATGAAAAAATTCAAAATATGAAAAATATTAAAACGATTTGGAAATAAAATATCCATTTAATATTTTAAGAGTGATGAAAATTAAAGGGAAAATATTTTTTTCAATCAATATTTGTTGCTTTTATTGTCCTATTTTAATCATCGTAAAATAGTTAATCCTAAAAAATTATTATTTTTATCAAAGTCAAAAATAACCGGAAATTTTTTCAAATCTTTCTTTTTTATTTCCCATGGAAAACCACTGTATTTTTCTCCGGGTTTTATTTTGATTTTATCAAATTTTATATGTATAAGATGCTTATCGAGAGAACACTCAATTCCTCTTTCTTTAAGCTTCACAATTCTATCTTCAGCAATATTAATTTCATGTTTATTTCCAAACAAGTTTGATTTGTAGGAGTTAAAAACATCTACATTTAGTATTGCACCATAAAAATCAATTGTGTCATTAAGAATTTGAGCTTCTTTTTTATTTTTAAAAGTCTTTTTTGAGTTTGGGCTTAATATCGCACCCATTTTTTTGGGACCTGTTTTTGGAAGTAGGATATAAAAATTTTCATTGCCCTTAACTTTTCCGCATATTTTACATGTTTCTTTTTTATTCTTTATCTTTTTATAGTTATCCCAATGTTTACATTGTAAACCTAAAAATTCCCAAGCTAAACCAAGCTGTTGATAAATATTAAAAAATGTCTGAGCTTCTTTTTTGTTTATAGTTTTGTTTTTAAGAAATTTATCATTGATAAAATTCATACTTTCAAAAAGATTTGAACTCGTTTTTATTAACCGGATGGTCTAAATATCCTTTTTATGTTTCTTTTCCAATTCCTTTAGGTTTATATTTTTTATAGTTTTTCTGAGGGCATTTCGAGTAAACGCGGAACGCGAAATATTAAAATATTTTACAATCTTGTCCACTGTTTCAACTAAATCATTAAAATCTATATTCATATGATATTATTGGAACAAATCCTTCGTATTGCATAAAATATTGGCCGTAACTTATCCCTAAATTTCAAAAATTATGTTCATTAAGTATAAATTGGTATGCCAAATTAGCATGTATACCTACTATTCCTATTGTCCCCGCGCATACTATTCCATTTCCATTACGATTAGCATAATATGAAATTCCGGCACCGGCAAGTATGGTACCAATACCACCTGTTAGAAAAAATGCGGTATTTTTATTTATTATAAATTCTTTTGAAATTCCAGCATAATTCCATGCTTTAACATCACCAATACCTAAATTTATTGTCCAGGTTTTTTCAGATTCAGTATTTGTATTAAGAGAAGATGCATACCCAAATGACGGATAAAACAAAATAACAATATAAAATAAAAAACAAATATATATTTTTTTCATCGCATTTTTAATACGCATTTTGTCTTGTTTCAATACTCGTAATAAAAATTATTTTTTCTTTATCATCAATTTCATAGAATAATCGATAGTTTCCTATGCGGTATCGCCATGTGGGAGGTATAAAATTTTTTAGTTTTTTAATGTTTAATCCGCAATGCGGGTTTTCTTTAATTTGGGGATAAATATAACTTTCTATTTTTTTATAGATTTTTTTCTGCCGGCTATTTCCTATTTCCTCGATATCTCTTAAAAATTGTTCTGTTTCAAAAATCTTATATTTAGACAAATCTGCCTCGTTTTTTCCGCGCGTCTTCACTGCCTTTTTTTAATTTCCCCAATAGCTTCTCATTTCCTAATATTTCTGCCATTTCAAAATCATCCGTTAATTCAATATTATCAATATATTTAAGTGTTGCGGTCTCTATGAAATTTGATATTGACCTGTTTTCCAAATCAGCATGCCTTTTAAAACGATCTAAAAGCGATTCATTTATTCTTAACGTAACTGTTTTCGCCATTTTTATTTCACCTCATATTTAATGCTATGTGCTGAATATAATATATTACATTTGCTTACATTTGTCAATACCTTTGGATTATTAATTGATTTTGTTATATAATATCAGTATATAATATTAATTTATGAAAACGAATAATTATCAGATAAATCAGGGAGGTAAACACATATGAAAAAAATATTTTTTTTGCCGGTTATTTTAATGTTTGTTATAGCTTCATTTCTTTTTTCCTGCGGACCTGATCTTAAAAAGTATGAATATTTAAAAACTCCGCAAATTCGAAATATCCCAAAACAGAAGATGATTACTGTTCATGTTCAGGGTGACCCAAATGCTGCAGGAGGGAAAGCGTTTAAAACACTTTTTAAAATGTTTTACAAATTAAAGGGGAAAAACAAAGAAGTGGAATCATCTGCACCGCGCGCGCGCTGGCCAAAATCTTTGAGTACACCCAAAAATGAATGGATAGGTATTTATGGTCTTCCTATTCCTGAAAGTGTAAAATTTTTACAGGAGGAGGATTCTTCACCATTGATAAGAGCCATATAACAACAATTGGGGAAAAACTTTATGCCGAGAGCATTGAATTTGTAAGAGAGCTTGTTAATAATGCTTATGATGCTGATAGCTCTTTAGTTGAGATTTTGGTCGAAGAAGATAGAATTGAAATCAGGGATAATGGAGCAGGAATGGATATGGATGGACTTAAGCAATATTTTAATATAGGTTCACAACATAAACTTTTTACCCCGAAATCTCCAGTATTCGGAAGAGACAGAATCGGGCAATTCGGGATTGGCAAATTTGCCAGTCTTTCAGCCTGCAGGCTATTTGAAGTTATAACAAAAAAAAATGATTTTGTCGGCAGAGTAATTTTTAACAAGGATAATTGGGAAGGGACAAAAGATTTATGGCAGCTTCCATTTGAAAGACTTCCTGTTGATTTTAAAAAACACAATGGCACAACTGTAATATTAATCGGGCTTGAAAGAAAATTTGATCCTAAAAATATTGAAGAAAAAATTATTGAAGGTACACCGATTAAAGCTCCTAATTTTAAAGTTAAAATAAATAATCATATCATTATTCCGCGGAGTTTATCCGGTCATAAAATTCCATTCCTTGAGGGCTCATCTTTTGGAATTGTAAGCGGAGAAATAATTATAATACCTGAAACAGCTGTTTTAGAAAAAGAGCCCGGGATTGAAATAAAAGTCAAACAAGTAACAGTAAAAAGAGAACTTTTCGGTATGGAAACCTGGGGAAAAGGAATAACAAGGATAGGTGGTGAGGTTAATGCGGACTTTCTTCCTATTACAAGTGATAGAACCGGTTTTATCAAAGATTCTCCGGAATATCAGGAATTTTTAAAAATTATGGAAAGAATAATGGAAATAGTTAAAGTATCTTTCCAAAAACTAACTGTAAAAAAAGAAGGCAAAAAAGTAAACCGTGCTTTAAAAGAAGCTCTTCAGCGAATATATAGAGCGCTGGCAGCGAATCCAGATTTATCTCCTTTTGGCTGTTTCCCTATCGGGAATGAAGCAAAAGGTGCTGGTGGAGCTGCTCTTCCGGAAAAATCCGGAGAAAACGGGAATGAAGAAGTTAAAGTTGAAGAAAAAAAAGAAAAACCAAAGATTAAAAGAAAAAAGAAACCAAAAGTAAAAAAACTTACACCGGATGCTATTATTAAAAGAATAAAATTTGGAGACACAGGAGTATCATGTGTTGTTGACAGTTTTGGTGAGGATGGCCCTGAAGTTTTTTCTGAAGAGACAACAATTTATATTAACCGCGACCATTCTCTTTACAAAAGAGAATCATCAAAAGCAGATACTCATATATTGAATTTAGCAAGACTTATAACTCAGGAAATTGCACTTATGAAGGACCCTCGAAACCCGCGGCATGCGTTTGAAATGCAAAGTAAATTGCTTAGGGATGCTTTTGTTTAGAGGAGTGGGTATACAATGGGAAATCGTCATAGTCTTTTTTTTAAATTCTCTTTCATTTCTTTTGCTGCTTTTTTCTGTTCTTCCGTAGCATTTTGTTTTTATTGGTAATTACATTAAATAAATAAACAAAATAAATAAAATTCCTTGACAAAATCATTGTTTTTGATATATAAGTATAAGTATTCTAATTCTTTTCTTGCTATAACTACTGCAAGCAATATGTACATTAAAACATTTATAAAGTAAAGGTTGCTGCAATCTATTCCTGTGTATAACCGATGTATAACAAAATTTCTTCCAATGAAATTCATACTCATAAGGATAGTCTATTATTCAATATTCATTTACTATTTGAATAGTAGATTTAAAATAATTTAATATGGATACACAATTAAAAATTATAATAATTGAAAATGATATTATTTTACTTGAAAAATTAAATCTGATATTAAGCGGAGAGCCAGGGATAGAAGTTGCCGGTATTTTTAATTCTACAGATAAAGCTATGTCTTTAATAGAAAAAATATCTCCGGATATTGTTCTGACTGAACTGAGTTTTCCTGATATTTCAGGTATTGAATTAATTAAAAATATAAAAAATAAAATCCCTGATTCACAAATATTAATATATACAAACATCGATGAAGGGGAGAATATTTTTTCTGCGTTAAAAGCGGGTGTATCAGGTTATATCTTAAAGGGAAGTTCGGCAAAAGAAATCATAGAATCAATTTATTCCCTTTATCAGGGCGGTGTTCCAATGAGCCCTAAAATTGCACGAAAGGTAATATTGGAATTTCAAAAAAATAGCGCTCCTGAAGCTTATATCCTAACTCAAAGAAAAAAAGATATACTTAAATTCATTGATCAGGGATATAGCTATAAAGAAATTTCAAACAAATTACAAATAAGTACAAATACAGTCCACACTCATATAAAATATATTTATGATAAACTCCAAGCCAAAGATAGACACGAAGCCCTTCATATAGCAAAAAGAAAAGGTTTGATTTAATTATAACGAAATATTTTCTTAATCATTAACCGCTTACTACCTAAAAATACCCTATCATGGTGATTGTAAATAACCCATTGTTAATATTACTATTAGAAAATTAAATAAATAATAAAAATTATCCGGAGTACGTTATTGTTATTTTATTTAAGTAAACTTTAAAAGCATATGGCGGTAGCTTATCTTTGTATAAATTTTTAAATAAGCTACAGTAAAGCAGATAAAATTTTATCTAAAAGTGCTTATAATCTAATGTACCTGGAAATTGAAAACATAACTTAGACTGAAGGTTTTTAGGCTTAAGGCTGAAAGCTAAGTCGCTGCCGAAGGCAGCTTAACTTGAGGAGGAAAGAAAATGCCATCTTATTTGCATCCGGGGGTATATATCGAGGAAGTATCAGGAGGAGCAAGACCTATCGAAGCCGTTGGTACATCTACCGCTGCTTTTATAGGTATCGCGGAATGGGGCATCATATCTTTCTTATTCCGTGTTTCAGTTTTTTCAGAATGGCGGAAGGACGTGTTATGTAGTTCGGGTTGAAGATGGGATAGAAAGCGCAAAGCTGGATTTCTATACAGCTGAAGGAAAGCCCACATTGACTGTTACGGCACTTTCAGGAGGGGCATGGGGTAACGATTTAAGAGTTGCAATAGGACCCGGAACTACTGACAAAGATGGCTTTAATATGTATATTTTTAAGAAGGATGAGATTGTTGAAACTTATGAAGACCTTTCGATGATAAACGATCATCCTTTTTATATAGATAAAGTTACAAAACGTTCTTTATATATAATTACTGCGGATAAAAAGCTTCCCGATAATCCGGAATTTATCAGTCAAGATATAAGTCAAACAGGAATAGATTTAAGAGACGTATATCAATTTAAACTGCAGATAGATGGATTTGGTCCATATATTATAGACTATTCAACTATTATACCTAATAAACCGGACAGAGCGCATGTAAAAGCTCAAGAAATTTGTGATAGTATAAACCAGACATTCAAAAATGATATAAGACTTGAGGTGGCATCTGTTATCCCGGGGACTGCGGCCGGTAAAGAAAAAATTAAAATAATCTCACCAACAACAGGTGAAAATTCGCAGATAGTTTTTACAGAACCCGGTGGGAGCGCAGAGGCAGACGCAACTGAAGATATATTCGGACTTGTTGAATACGGTTGGCGATTTGATGCGAATAATGAAAAAAAGATGGCCATTGCATATGGGATGAAAGAATTAAACTCTCCTATATCATCTGACACATCAATAAAATTTAAAAATCCTTCTGTCCCTGGGGCACCTATAACAACTGTATCTATCGCTGCCACAAAAACAATCTGGGATATAGTAGATATTTTAAATAATAGCAATACTCTTATAGACTTTGTCAGACCATCTGATTCAAGCCGTCTTGCATGGACTGACGGCAAATATCTCACCCTAAAGACTGATAAGGATATTATGATTGACAGCTCGACCGCTTCCGGTATTTTGGGTGATGGATTTTTTGCTTATACATTTCTTGGCAGTAATGATTTACCTGCTAAGGTACTAAGTAAAACACCGGCTCCTGCTTTACCCTTAAATAAGCATCTTAGGATTAAAGTTGATAATCACCCTGTAATATTGGCGGATATAAGCGCTGAAAATACAATGCAAAAAATAGCAGATAAAATTAATAGTGCTTTTCAAGACGAAACAAAAACGAAAATAAAAATAGCTAAAGTCACAGGGACACAAATTGAAATTTCCTCAATTACTAAAGGTGAGACCGGTAGAGTGATTTTAATGAACAGTTTAGAGAATGACGCGATTAAAGTTTTGTTCGACCCGACTACCGGACAGACCGGATTGCAGGATTATTTTTTAATCCCTGCAGAAAATCCATATCGGGCAATAGTTAAAGGCGCTTCCGCGGAATTAGATGATAATACCAAGTTTACAGCGAATGGCAGCAAAGTTCTGGGAAAGACTCTCAGATTTACTGTTGATAATGTAACTGAACAGTTTACTCTGCCGATAGCGGGAGCGGGAATTACTGGAATTAAAGATTTATTCGGAACTTTACCCGCTGCTTTTAATCATAGGTTTATTACGGATAAGTCCAAATTTGATTTTATTTCTTTTAGCACAGGGAAAGATGGAATAATTCTTTTTTCGGTACCGCTGAGCTCAAATGGTACACATTTAGTTTCCAATACAGAAACAACTAACGCATACAATTGTATTTTTGGCCAGCAAGGTAAAACGCTACCGGATACTACTACTGCTTTGGAAGAATACGAGTATCAATTTGGATCCCCCAATAATAACCCGAAAGTAACAATATCAAATAGTAACACAGGAGAGATAGACCCTTCGGATATGCTTCCTTTAAGCGGGGGAGAACAGGATAGAAGCAGTGAAAGTAATTTAATGAATTTAACTACCGGTGCTGATGAACAAAGCGGCTTAAGAGCGCTGGATAATCTTACAGATATAAGCATTTTATCTATACCGGGCTGGTCAAAGATGACGTCTTTAACAGCCAGGTCGTTTATTGACGCGGGTATATCTTATTGTGATAATGTACGCTGCGGAAAAGCACGGCCTGTCAGGGATTTATTTTTTGTGACAAATACTCCTTCCGATATAATCGGTGTCACCAGCGCAAAAGATTTTGTTATGAATCAAATCAGTAAAAGTTTTGGCGGATATGCGGCGATTTATTACCCCTGGGTAAATGTCAACGATCCGATCGGAACAGATTCACCTACTATTCAAATCCCGCCTGCCGGGCTCGTGGCAGGACTTTACTCAAGTATAGACGGCCGCCGCGGTGTCTGGAAGGCACCGGCTGGTACTGAAGCCGGTCTTGCAGGAGTTGTCAGTCTTGCTGATCAGGTTAATGATATCAAACAGGATTTTCTCAATCCATATGGGGTAAATGCCATACGCAGGATGCCGGGCGCAGGTATTGTCTCATGGGGAGCCAGAACTCTTACCAAAAATCCTGAATGGAAATATATTCCTGTAAGACGGACAGCTATAATGATGGAAGTGAGTATCTATGAAGGAATTCAATGGGCGGTTTTTGAACCGAATGATGAACCGCTATGGTCTTTGCTAAGACTTAACATTAATGCTTTTATGACAAATCTTTTCAGGAACGGGGCATTCCAGGGTGCAACACCGGATCAGGCATTTTTTGTTAAATGTGATGCAGAAACTACCACACAGATTGATATTGATTTAGGTAAAGTAAATATTCTTATTGGTTTTGCTCCGCTTAAACCTGCGGAATTTGTAATAGTAAGGATAAGTCAAAAAGCAGGTAAAAAAGAATGAAAGACCCTGAAAATAATATCAAAATAGACATGAAACAAAGGAGGATAAAAAATGGCGAATGAAGGGAAAGCAGGCATTGACGGTAATATAGTTGCAGGATTAAACAAATTAAGCGGTATTAAAAAAACAACTGAGGGAATCGATTGGTGGGAGGCAGGGGACAATTTTAATCCAAGACGATTACCGGGAAAGACCAAATATGAAGCCATAACGCTTGAAAAAGGTTTAACCGACGATAAAGTGTTTGAGGATTGGGCAAATCTTATAAACAAATATAAAGGGAATGCCATTACTTTCGAAAATTTCAGAAAGAATATTCAGATTCACGTTTGCGATCTGAACGGTACACCTAAAATAACATTCAATATATTTGACTGCTGGGTATCGGAATTTCAAGCTGTACCTGCAATGGATGTAAGTCAAAATGCTGTTGCAATTCAGACTATTAAACTTGAGCACGAGGGATTTGAAAGAGCATAAGGAATTATGAATAGCTTACAGGTAAACAATGGAGATATTCATACAATTAAACCTGTATTGAGACCTTCTTTTAGTTCAATATTATCTCAGGATGAGTATCTATTTAGATGTGAAAAAGCCAGAGTTACTCTTATTGATGGATTTATAAATGGAAATTCAGAAATATCAGGAGATATGAATATAAGCCTGCCGCAATGGATAACAGGTATATTGGAGGCAAGAGTAAAGATAAAAGATAAATCAATTGAAAAAGAAAATGCTTTATTGCTTTCAGTTGCTGACAGGGATTTATTGATTATCAATCTCAGGATGATGACTTTTGGCCATGAAATAAGAGGTATAACTGTTTGCCCGCATCAAAATTGCGGCGAAAAGTTCGATTTTACTTTTGATCTAACATCTCTTGAAATTCCTCATACGGAAGAGAGGAAAGAATTACTTAAAGCAACATTTAATCGTAATAAAAAACCTGTTAATTTCAGCTTTCGGATGCCAAATGGTTCAGATCAGGAAGCTATAGCTGACCTTTTATCCGTTGATAGCTATGAAGCATTTTTATGTCTTGTATCCAGATGTGTTGTTAATATCGATGGATTATCGTGTGTATCACCGGAAATACTTTCAGGGTTTCCAGAAAATTCACTGACAGATGTTGAAAAAGCTATTTCTAAAGAAATGCTCTCTTTTGACTGGGATATTAAATTATTATGTCCTGAATGTGAAAATGAAATTATTTCTACTCTCGATATTCAGTCATTTTTCTGGAAAGAAATTCAAATAGCAAAAGATGATCTATGGAATGAAGTACATAAGCTTGCTTTTTATTACCATTGGCCGGAATCGGATATTTTAGCTCTGTCAAGATGGAAAAGAAAAATGTACCTGAATTATATCAATAATCATATTAACAGGTAATAAAAAATAATATGAAAATTCCAATGGAATTATTGTCAAAAGTTGCACGGGGAAATGATATTCCCCGAAATAATAACCATATTATGCACTATATAAACAATCCAAATGTGCATGAGGAAAAATTTGATATCAATAATCATGATATACAGGAAAATAAAGTAACAGAAAGCGCGATTGAATTTAATCAAATTGAGGGACCTCAGGATAAGGTTTTATCTGATGTTGAAAGGACAGCTCAGATAATAGAGAGTTCTCCATCCAATGAAGAAAAGCAAAAATTTTCAGATAATCAAGAGCCGGTAAAAAATAATACTATAAAAGAAGTAAATCATCATGATTCTGCCGTGATTTTTGAAAAAGAAAATATCAATAATTATGGTATTCAGGTAAATAAAGCAATAGAAAGCGCGATTGAATTTAATCAAATTGAGGTACCTCAGGATAAGGTTTTATCTGATGTTAAAAGGACAGCTCAAATAATAGAGAATTCTCCATCCAATAAAGAAAAGCAAAAATTTTCAGATAATCAAAAACCGGCAAAAAATAATGCTGTAAAAGAAGTAAATCATCATGATTCTACCGTGATTTTTGAACAGGGAATAAATCTGACAAAAACATTACACAAAAACAAGGAAAGCGTAAGTAATACAGTTCTCTATGGAAAAAATATATTTAAAACTAATGAAGAAAAGCAAAAATTTTCAGATAATCAGGAACCGGTAAAAAATAATGCTGTAAAAGAAATAAATCATCATGATTCTGCTGTGATTTTTGAACCGGAAATAAATTTTAAAAAAACATTACTCAAAAACAAAGAAAGCATAAGTGGTACTATTGCCTATGGAAATGATAAGAATTTGAATGAGCCCGGAGCAGGATTTGATGGAAATAACAATCAGAGAAAGTTGCATAATGCCAATTCTTTTAAGGAAAAAACTTCTTTGATAGAAAAAATTCAATCTCATAATGTAGTAGGGGACGATGTGGTAAAAAACTTTAGTTCTAATGCAGCAAGGGACTTCAGTCCCGAAGAAATGTCATCCCATGAACAGAAAAAAAATCCAACAGCTAATAAACTAAAAACAGAAAATATTAAAAATAATACTATTAGGGCAAAATTTCATATTAATAATGTTTTACCTTCTCAAAAAATTAATACACCGGCAGTTAATAACAACCAACATAATACGGTTAAAATAGGACAGATAAATATTAATATTAAAAGCCGTGAAAAAATAAAGGAAGAATGGCCTGAAACACCTTCTTATACTGATCATATAATAACCGAAGATTGGAGATGGTCATGTCTATTCAACAAGCAGGGGCAATAAGCAATTATACGGTAATCGAGGCAGTGGGAAGAACACTCGCGTCATTGCTCGGGATAGAGATGGAAAATCCGGTCGCAGTTACAGTATCATCCCCCGGAGAAGAATATGGTGTTCCGGTTAATACAAGCGGAGCAGAGACAGGGACGAGCAGGGTTAATCTTTTCTTATACAGGGTAGAAGAACCTGCATATTCAAAAAATAACGGCTGGGTTAACACTGATGAAGGGATTCAGATCCCTTTCCCTCTGACATTAAATCTTTATTATATGCTGAACATATTTACCCCGGATAAAGGCAGTAATCTTGATGAACACCGTATACTGGGGGATGTAATGCGTGTATTTCACGCAAACCAGATTGTGGATCCTGTCTATTTTGAGGGTACTTTGAATATAAATGAATCAGAGCCGTGGGAAGAGCTTAAAATAATCCTTCATCCTTTGCCGCTTTCGGAACTTGCTTCGATATGGCATGCGATCAATAAACCGTATAGATTATCCATTGTTTACGAAGTTTCGGTGGCAATGATATCGCCGCCGGCGTACAAATCGCGCAGGGTAAGGAGGGTTGAGAAGACATTCGTGGAGGCAGTTTCTATAAGAGGCATTCCAACTATTGAAAAAATTATGCCGGTTCGCGGTTACGCGGGTGATCCGGTGATAATTACGGGAGAAAATTTCAACAGCCCTTATCTAAAAGTATACCTTAACGATATCCCTGTTAAATATGAAAAATCAACCACCGTAAACATAAAATTTTTTATACCGGATAAATTGCCCCCGGGGCCTTATTATATTAAGGTAAAAAACGAGCAGGGAAGTTCATCTGCTGTGCGATTTGAAGAGATATCGCCTTTCCTTTACAGGCTGGAGCCGGCAGGAAAATATACAGAAGACGATGATTTTCCAAAAAATAAAAACGGGGAAGAGATACTTTCAATTTGGGGAGGGAATTTTCTTAATGGACATTCCGGTATTACAGCAATATTTGACGAAGGGACAGGGGAAAGTTCATATAACATCAATCCTGATGATATAACCAATAATCTTATAACATGGGTGATCCCATCCGAAATAAAAGCAAAAAAAGGGCCTATTTTGTTAAGTTTTAACACGCAGAACGGTTTAAGGAAGAGTAATGTTATTCCTTTTGATATACCTCACCCTGTTATTTATAGTGTTGACCCGGAAATTATATCAACAGGGAATTTGGATAAAGAGTTTGCGGTTTCAGGTAATAATTTCAGGCAGGGGGAAACGGATCTTTATCTCCGTAAGGATAGTAAACTACCACTTGAAGCGATTACTGTTTTGGATATTAAGATACTAATATTTAAGTCTATGGATATGAAACAGATAAAATTTAATTTGCCAGCAGGGATAGATCTTTCAGGGGAGAAGTATTATTTATTCGCAGTAGTATATGATAAATATTTCAGCATGCCTTATGAAATAGGCATAAATAAGTAAAGATTAAAATATGACGGAAAATAGAGAAATAGCATTTAAAGACGGAATAGAGCATATTACCGCCGAGATGAATCTTATACGTATTATGCTCGCTGAGAAAACCGCGAAAATGGCAGAGCGTTTCGAATCCGATAAGAGCAGTTCTTTTAGAGGTTACGGGATCAGTCCGGATGAGGCTTTCCATTGGTTAAAGCAGGCTGATGAAAATCCCGGAGTTGTTGCTCCGGAGAACAGCGGGCTTACAGGTATTATTAGTAAACGACTGGAGGAATCGAAGCAGGAGGGTATCTATTTGCCTCTTGTTAAATTAGGACAGGCATTCGGATTAAGTAGGCTTGAAATTAAGATATTGCTTACCTGCCTGCTGCCGGAATTTTATCCGGGTTTTAGCAAGGTATTCGGTTTTCTGCAGGACGATGCCGCGCTTCAATATCCCTCGATAGGATTTATCATGGAACTTTATTGTAAAAATCAAAGGGAACGCGGATTTGCATGGGATATTTTTCATTCCGGGAGCAAGCTGCGGTCGTGGGAACTGCTTGTTCCCTTTAATAACGATATACAACTCCCTTTATTAAAGAAGGCATATCGTATTGATGAAAGGATTGTGACTTTTCTCATGGGAAGCACAAGATTCGACGGGAGGATAGAGGAAACAGCTGAAATTAGTTATCCAACTGGAGGGAGTCATGGATTAAACTATAAGCCGGCGTTTGAAAATATAGTAAAAAGTGTTATGGAAGGAAGAGAATGCTGTCTTGTAACGCTTGCGGGGAATAACATCGAAGGTGCATATGGTTTTGCCGCGGATACAGCCGCGAAACTTGGATGGAATCTGGTCAAGGTCCCATTATCTTTTATCTTCAGGCAAAATGAGTGGGATTTGAAAAATATAAATATACTTCTTCGAGAGGCTGTATTACTTCCAGCGGTCTTGTTATTCTATGGAGATAGGTCAGTACAATCCGAATCAAATGTTGATCATATACCACTGTTGAAATTATTTGCCCGTAAAGGAATACTTATTTTTTTTCAGGGTAATATCTCTGCAGGGTTGCCGAGCAACTTGCGCTTATGTATCCTTTGTCAGGGAAACAGATAGATATTTTTTTTGGAAAACTTAAAACCTGTCTTAACGGTGAGGCGGAAGATGCAGGGTATTCTCTTAATCTTTTCAGGAAGATAATAAACGATTACACCCGTCAACCGCTGGATGAGCTGGCAAAGAGGGTTGAAACGGTTTATGACTGGAATGATCTTATCCTTCATAAAACAGTCATCGAGCACCTGAAGGCGTTTAGGAATACAATTGCTAACAGGTTTACCGTATATGAAAAATGGGGCCTCGGGGAAAAACTGCCTCGCGGTCGTGGGGTAACAGCGCTTTTTACGGGAATGCCCGGAACAGGTAAAACAATGGCGGCCGAGGCAATAGCGCGCGATCTCGGAATAAATTTGTATCACGTTGATCTCGCGGGAATGGTCAGTAAATATGTAGGGGAGACGGAAAAAAATATAAGGAAGATATTTGAAAGCGCCCGGGACGCTAATGTCCTTCTTTTTTTTGACGAAGCGGACACATTGTTCGGGAGGAGGACGGAGATAAAAGATTCCCATGACAGGTACGCAAATCTTGAAGTGAATTACCTGCTGCAGCGTCTTGAGGAACATGAGGGGTCTGTGATTCTTGCAACAAACATGAAAAAGAATATGGATGAGGCCTTTTCGCGCAGGATTCATTTTATCATTGAATTTCCATTACCGTCTGAATCGCAAAGGCGGATTATATTGCAGAAACATTTACCGGCGGGAGTGCCGGGTTCAGCTAATGTTGATATTAATTTTTTTGCAAAGCATTTTGAACTGAGCGGCGGAGATATTAAAAATGCTGCCGTGCAGGCTGTATTTATGGCAGCAGAAGATAGCGGGCAAATTACTATGGAGCATCTTCTTGCCTCTTTTAGACGCGAGTATTTAAAGCTCGGTAAAATTTTCCCCGATCTCAAGCTGAATATTTCACACGGGACTCCGCATGAATCATCTATTAAAAGAAGAGAGAGAAAAGAGGCAGTCAGGCATGGATATTGAAATTGATTCTATAGATATAAGGATAACAAGCGGTGATTTTGATGAACATGAAATCTCGAGAGAAATAAGAAACCGCCTTTGTGAGGCGTTAGGTGAGCTTCGTTTGGGAGATATAATGACAGATCACGGAAAACATGAAATTCTTGAAATCGATCTGGAAGAAACAGCATGGGAAAAGGAAACAGGTATAACTGAAAAGCTTGTAAGTCTTATAAAAAATGCGATTAATGAAAGGGTCTTATGACAGCAGAAACAATAATACCTGTAAGGACATGCTATCGTTTTTTAAAAGGCGCTTTTGTTGAAGTCCCGCCCGGAGCAAAGGAGGGGCAGACATTAAATCCTATTTATTTTCAATTTAATCCCGAAACGATTGAAAGAACAAAAAGCGGTACATGGACCTCGGCTAATTCAATTAAGAAAGCTAATAATATGAACAGGGAATTAACCCCTTCAAAAGATAAAGGGACAAAGACAGGATTTACTCCGTCACCTGAGATGATAAAGATAACTCTTAAGCTGGATTCAGCTGAGAAATCCTTGAGATCTCCTTGCGGGGGGGCAGAGATGGATATGAGAGAGGGAATTCTTCCGGAGCTTGCGGCTTTGGAAAACCTTATGAAAAAAGTAGAATTGAGTGCAAAAGCAGGGGGATCAAAAAATTCGCCCACGCTTGTCAGGGAAAAAGAAATACCTCTTATACTTTTTGTGTGGGGAAATTATCGTGTGATTCCCGTGACTATTCTTTCCATGTCCATTACCGAACAGAAATTTAATTATCTGCTTACTCCTATCAGAGCGGAAATCAATGTCTCTCTCCAGGTGCTGGAAGAAGAAGATTCGAAACTTAACGACCTGGCGCACAAGGCATATTCATTCACTGAAGAGCAAAAAAAAAGTATGAAAAATAGTTTTTATGAAAATCAGCAGAGTGTGAACAAGGGTCTGGAAAATCCCGATATAGCAAAAAATTATCCGGTTATTCTGGGAGGAAAATAATGTTTTTTAAAGGAAGCAGATATGAGAAAGTCAAAAATTATATTTTTAAAAGGCAGGATGGCAGCGAGGTTTTGCTTAAAAAGAAAAGAAGAATCCCTGAACAAAAAGGCAGATTGATTCATACTGTCCTCGAAGGTGAAAGATCGGATCTCGCTGCCAACCGGTATTATGGCGATCCGCTTAAATTCTGGAAGATTGCAGACGGTAATGCAGAAATGAATCCTGAAAATTTGTTTAAAAGACCGGGGGAGAAAATTATCATTCCGCCGAATGATCCTGAAATATAAAATATAAGGAACATTATGAGCAGTAAAGCCTATAAAATAGCTTTTAATGAAGAGGATGCCGCGGATGATTTTTATGAGTTTTTAATACGTTTTGAGCTCGAGGAAAATATTAAAAAATCGGCGTCATTTGTATTTCGATTATCCATTTTTAAACATGAAAATGGTGAGTGGGCTTTCCTTGATGATGAAAGGTTTGAACTTTTTACAAAAATTACAATTTCAATCGGAACTAAAGAAGACAGTGTGAAACCGGTTTTTAAAGGTTATATCACACAGACTGCGCCTCACTTTGATCGGAATGAAGAATTATGCTATTTGGAAGTGCGGGGGATGGATCCGACCTGTCTTATGAACCTGGAGGAAAAATTTGTTGACTGGTCAGCTCAGAGCCACAGTGATATTGCCTGTGCGATTTTTAATTCATATGGGATTACACCTTTCGCTGAGGAGGCTTCCGTGACGCATACTGAAGACGGGAATGTTTTAGTCCAGCGCAATACAGACATACGTTTTTTGAAAGAGCTTGCCGTAAAAAACGGATTTGACTGTTACACAGCAGTTGATGAATCGGGAGAATTGAAGGGATATTTCAAGCCTTTAACACTGGACAGTGCCCCTCTTCCTGTCCTGGCAGTGCATTTTGAAGGTAAAACAAATGTGCAGTTCATGGATGTGCAAGTAGTAGCGGATATGCCTTTGAGTATCTCCGGATGGTATTTAAATCTTGAAGACAAAACAATTGAACAGATTGAAAAGTCGGAATATGATCATACACTTTTGGGAAAAGAATCATTAATAAATATAATAAATGACAAAGTTGCGCAATTGTCAGCGCCCCTTGAAGCAGTCTCAAGGATATACAAGGGAGATATTGTATTTCAGACCGTGACGGAACTGGAAAAAACTATCCAGGGAAATCTGAACCGGTCGGGGTGGTTCATTAAGGCTGTGGGGATTGTAAATTCCGAAATATATGAAGGTATCATAAGAGCGAGGCAGATCGTGCCGGTGAAAGGAATGGGGACAAGGTACAGCGGAGATTATCTTGTCAGTTCTGTAAAACATATAATATCGAAAGATAATTACGAGCAGCATATTGAACTTATAAGGAACGCGCGTGGAGTTAAGGGGAACGAATCTTTTGAAGGAGAAGCATAATTGCTTGAACGTCTGGTAGCGCTATTTCATGAAAAGGTTGAAAATAAATATTATGGGAAATACCGCGCAATTGTCACGGATAATATGGATCCGAAAAAACTGGGAAGAGTCAAAGTTAAAGTCCCATCGCTTTTAGGTGAACATGAAATCGGCTGGGCGATGCCGTGCTTCCCGTATGGCGGAGGCGCAGACAGGGGTTATTATATGATCCCTGAAAACGATGACGGGGTTTGGGTTGAATTTGAAGCAGGGGATATTTCTTATCCGATATGGAGCGGAACATGGTGGGCTAAAGATGAAACACCAAAAGGAGTTGAGGATGCTGAGCCTGTACCTGATATTAAAATGATTAAAAGCAAAAGCGGGAATATTATTCAGTTAGATGATACCTCCGGCAGCGAATCTATCAGTATTATAGATAAATCAGGGAATAAAGTTGTGATGAAAAGCGAATCTATAAGTATCATTGATAAGTCAGAAAATAAAATTATTATGAAAGCAGATTCTATAGAGATAAATTCTGACACTCGTGATTTGAAATTAAAAGGAAATAACATAAGTATAGAAGCAACCGCAGAATTAAAGATTACAGGCGCAACAACAACAATAGAAGGTTCAAGTACTTTAACAGCTAAAGGTGCAGCTACAACGTTAGAGGGATCCAGCACTTTAACAGTTAAAGGCGCAACTGTAGCAATGGAAGGTTCAGGGACACTTACTGTCAAAGGCGCGGCTGTAACAGTTGAAGGATCAGGTCCTGTAACAATTAAAGGGATGATTGTAGATATAAATCCTTAAGGAGAAAATATATGGGACAGCCAATTGCAACACAAACATCTGGCGGGCAATGTTTTGCTTTTCCGGACGTATGCAAAACGCCTGCCGGTACTTCTGTTGTGCCTATTCCATACCCAAATATCGGGGATCTTGGAAGTGCAATAAAGGTTTCGATGCGGGTAAAAATCGGAGGGAAGCCGGTTATTCTTCAGGATAGTGAGATTCCTACAAGTTCAGGTGATGAAGCAGGAAGCGCAGGCGGTATTATATCCGGTGGAATAAAAGGGAAAGTAACGTTTGTAACAAGCAGTATGAAAGTAAAAGTTGAAGGAAAAAGTGTTGTGAGAATGGGTGATACAACACAACAAAATGGAACTAACGCGGTTGGTACGGTCTTATTCGGATATCCAACTGTAATGGCGGGCTAAATGAAATCACGTTTTTTAGAAATACCTTTTAAAAAAGGCAGCTCGGGCGGCGCGGCCGAAACGGGCGATATAAATAAACATATCAAAAACAAATTGATACAGGTATTGTTTACGATACCGGGTGAACGCGTAAACCTGCCGGGATTCGGATGCAGAATACGCGATCTTGTATTTGAGCCTAATAATGAAATTATGACTTCTGCTGTAAATTTTCAGGTATCTCAGGAGCTTAACAAATGGATGGGGGATGAGGTAAAGATCGAATCGGTAAATGTTTTCAGTGAAGAAGAAGTTCTTTATATCCAGATATTTTATTCCCGTCTGGATGACCGTATACAACAAAAACTCGAGGTAGGGTATAAGTTATGAACGAAACCCAATCATATGTCTGGACAAATTTTTCAGGTCAGCATGTAATTACCCAAAAACAGGGAATAGATTACCTTATAGTCAGCGCTGATCAGAAAACATTGGAGGTGTATTTTTTTAAAGATATCTCTTACAAAATCGATAAATCTGTTTTTAGAATTGAGGGGGGACAGCGCATAAAGAATATAGGGATCAGCACAGCAGAAATTGATAAGCATAACAAAAATAAAATAAATATAACCCTCGATCGTTATGGCGACTGGTCTCCTTACCGGCTTATCATTTCGGAATCAGTTTGGAGTAAAACTAAGATGGACATAGATCCTGTTTTCTCCTCAATCCGTTTTTCATTTAAAATAAACTGTCCCGGTTCAGGTATGGATTGTAAAAGCCATATTCCGGCAGACGCTAAATTTCCAGCAATTAAAAATTTTGATTACCAGGCAAAAGATTATGAAAGTTTTAAACAAGCGATGCTTGACAGGCTCCCGACACAGGTCCCGGGATGGTGGGATAGAAGTGAGGCTGATTTTGGAATAGCCCTGATTGATATCCTTGCTTACGCGGGTGATAGATTAAGTTATTATCAGGATCGTGTTGCCACGGAAAGCCGCCTGAAAACAGCAAGGGACAGAAGTTCTGTATCGAGGCATCTTAAGCTCATTGATTATACTCTTTTCCCGGGGCAGACAGCCCTTGTTTTAATTTATTTTAATATTGACCGGGATTTAATAATCACGGAAGACACCAAAATTCAAACACAGGGGAGCGAAAATTCTAAAATATTCACACTCCAATCACCTTTTCCGGTATTCGCAGTGCAGAGTGAAATTATCCTGTATGATTTTTCGCATCCTTCGCTTGTTATCCCTGAAGGTTCACTCCAGATTGTGGTTAAAGGCTTACTTGAAGGCTTAAACGAAGGAAGTTATATTGTTTTATTAAAGGAATATGAAAGCATAGAAAATGAGAAACATCTTATAAAACTTTCTTCAAAACCCGTATATCTTCCGGTATCCGATACAACTATTCTTTCGTGGGACAAAAAGTATACTCTGCCATGGGATGTATGTGTTTCAAAAGGCAGGATTTTGGGAAATATTGCTGAGTTTTTGAACGCGGAGAAATGTGACGGAAAAGAGAATATTTTAATGGTGTATGAGAATGAGAAATTAGAACATATAGATTTACTGAAAGGTCCGGTTGGATATTTGAACGGACAGCCTTTAATAAATATAACAATCGATGGAGAAGTATGGTCAAATACTGATTCCCTTTGCAGCAGTTTGCCATATGATAAACATTATCAGGTTATAGATCTCGATGATGAAAAAAACAGAATACAATTTGGTGATAATATAAATGGATTAAGGCCGGATAAAGATTCAAATATACAAATTAATTATTATAGAGGGCTTGGTTCTGAAGGGAATGTGGCCCCCGGGGTACTTACGAAGTTTGAAAAAGAAATACCGGGTGTGAATTATATTATGAATCCGTTCGCAGGTTTTGGCGGGTGCGATCCTGAGAAAGAGGCGCGTGCAAAGATATGGGGACCTAAAAAAGTCAGGGAGCAGAAAAGAGCTGTTACTCCTGAAGATTACGAAAGGGAAGCAGTGAGTGTACCCGGCATATCAAGGGCTTTGGCGCGTTTTATCTGGACAGGGAGCTGGTTTACTGTGCGTGTTACCCTTGATCCGGCGGGGACGGAAGAGCTCAGCGATGATTTAAAAAATGCTGTATTAAAACATCTAAGGACGAGGAAAATGGCGGGTTATGATATCCAAATTTTTCCTGCGGTATATGTACCTCTTGATATAAAGATTGAATTTTGTGTAAAAGACACAGCGTTCAGGGACCAGGTTTTAATGGATTTAAACAAGGTGCTTGGAAGCAGCAAAAGCATTGACGGGGTAAAAGGATTTTTTAATCCGGATAACTGGACTTTTGGCAAGGGTGTGAGGCTTTCTTCATTATACGCGGCAATCTCAACTGTACAGGGGATTGAATGTACGGAAGTAACTAAATTTCAAAACTTAAGAAACCCGGGTAAAAATGAATTGAGAAATAGGGAAATCCCTATGCAGTGGGATGAAATCGCAAGATTGGACAATGATAAAAATTTTCCCGAGCATGGCAAGCTTGAGTTGGAATTAATAGGCGGCAGATAATGGAAAATAATAGCAAAACAGGAACAACAGCTTATAATAAACCCTGTCTCCCGATGATACACTATAGCGGGAAAGGTTATAATGAATATCGCGCTATGCTTATTAAAAAGCTGCAGGATAAGGGCTTCACATTAAGAGATGATGATTTTATAAACGCATTTATAGATTTGACCGCATATCTTGGTGAAGTTCTAATGACATACCAGAATGCCTATGCACAGGAAATATTTCTTGAAACCGCAAAGCTTCGCGAATCCATATTCGATCTTGCGTATATGGTTGATTACCGCATCAGCCCGGGGTCGGCAGCTACTGCCATGATAATGATAAAAGCCAAAGAAGGGAAATCCGGAATCATTCCTAAAGGTTTTCTTATATCAGGGAAAGAAGAAAATGCCAGGGAGCAGGTGTTTTTTGAAACCAATGATAAACTTTATATTGACTCAAAGTTTAATGAGTTCATGCTTGCTAAAAGTGAGAGGTTTAAGACATCTGAAATTCAAGGCAAAAATATACGTTTGACCGTATTGAATAATATATTTATAAAACAGGGACAATATATTTTTAAATCAAAAGATACAGAATATCTTTTTGCGCAAGTTAAGTCTGTGGAATTTAATGAAAAAGATAAAGCCACATCGATTCAATGTGCAATTTTGTATCTGGAAAAAACACTGGAGCAAAAAATAACATTAGATGGAGACTGGAGTTTAATGTCCGATGCGCCGTGTGGAATTTTAAAAATCGATAGTGACGGTAAAATATGGCTTGATAGTAAATATAAAAATATATCTAAAGAAGCACCTGTTATTATCCTTAATGGATCTTTAAAATATTATGGAATAATTAATGATTTTGGTTTCGACACAAAAAAAATAATGACTGGAGAAGTATCAACAGAAATAAATCAAGATCAATCACCAAATTCAGGAGAGGAATTATCATCTTTTTACTTTAATACTAATTTAAAGATTGAAATTTATTATGCTATAGGAAACATAGGTTCAAGCACTATAACAAGAATAGCTAAAGTCGGGACACCGGAAGCTAATCTGGGAGTTAATGAAGAGATAAAAGCCGGTTATCCTATTTGTACTGATCCCGGGGAAGTACCATATTATGTTCATATAACAAAAAATATAAAAAGTTGTGAAGTTAATATGCTTGCTATAAAATGGCTGCCAAATGATGAATCTCCAAATTATCCGCCTGAATATTCGAATGAAGTGAAATCTCCGACGCATATTGTCTTTATTGGGAAGCAAACTCCATTGAAAATTAAAGCAGAAGAAAAAGAGAATACAGATCCCCTGACAGGTACAGAATTAACAGTTGATAAAGATATTAGTAAACTCGAAAAGTATAGAACACTTATCCTTCGTGAAAATGCAGGATCAGAAACAGAAGAAGTGACAGTTATTGATATTATTAATAACAATGGAACGAGTACACTAAAACTAAAAGATCCAATAAAGGGCGATTTTACTAAAAACGGTGTAAGAATATATGGAAATATTATTAAAGTTACCCAGGGAAAAACTATGCCTGAAACAATTATAGGCAGCAGTCAGGGTGAAAAATCATATCAGACTTTCGAAATTCCTTTGTCTCCGCTTACTTTTGAAAGACTGGGTGGAGAAGGAGTAAAAGGTGCAATAGATGTTAAGGTAAATGGTCTTAAATGGCAATCAAAAGATGATTTTTTATATAGCAGTGATGAAGATAATCATTATGTAATTGAAACCGATTATGAAGGAAAGAGCCGTATTATTTTTGGCGATGGTATTAACGGTATACGACCCGGAACCGGGAAAAATAATATCTCCGCCAGGTTTAGGGTAGGACAGGGCGCTATTGGTAATGTTTCGGCAGGAGTGTTAAAAAAACCTTTGTCTAAACCTCCTTTCCTGCAAGAGGTTTCCAATCCTTTCCCGTCAATTGGCGGCACTAATCCGGATAAGGAAGAAGAACTGCGGGAAAAAATTCCCACACAGCATATAACCTTTGAACGCGCGGTGTCTCTCATGGATTATGCTTTTCTTGCTCTTTCCTATTCCTGTATCGTGAATCAACTTCTTGTTATAAATAATGCTGATAAAATATCTATTAAAATTGCAATTTCTGTTACGGTTAATACAAGTGATGAGGCTGAAAAAATGAAAATACGGGATAAGATTTGTCAGATACTCGGTCCCGGTGTTAATGATGACGGCAGCCCTCAGATTTTTAATTATAAACGCATTGATATGGGTATGAGTATTTTTAAGAAAGATATATACAGGTTGATTGAAAATATACCTGGAATAAGACTAATCAATGAGCTTACGCTCGGGAAAGAAGAAATTGATTCTGAAGATCCAGTGCCTAAACTATTTGACGGGGATATCAGGATGAACAATTGGGAATTACCGGTATTTAAAAGTGGGTATCTTAATATTATAATTAATGAACAAATTAACAGCAGTTTATGCGAATGTATAGGAGAATAATTGGATACATATAACTACGCAAAAAATCTTTTTACCCTTCTTCCTCAGCTTTATCAGATTTACGATAAAAATGATGGATCATTGAAAGATTTTATGGAAGCTCTCGGCGAAACGCTTGATGACATGGAGCAAAATATATCCGAACTTTACAGTGACAGCTTTATAGAAAGCTGCCATGAATGGGTAATCCCTTACATAGGTAAACTCATCGGCGCCAGGTTAATCGAATCCGGCGGTAGTGGTATACGGCAGGAAGTACTGAAAACTATTCACTGGCGAAAACAAAAAGGGACTCTTCCCTCGATCGAAGACATAGCAAAAGGAATTACGGGGCGGGGCGTGCTTGCCTCGGAATTTTTTGAACAAATTGGATGGAGCCAGAATTTAAATCATATAAAAATGGATCATCTTTATTCTCCTCTTCTAACAGATCACAAAGCGCTTTTTAATCTTGGCAGTGCTGATAACAAAATTCTTCATACTATTGATATAAGAAATTTATGCGGAGGGAAAGGATGGTTTCAAATAAAAAATATAGGTCTTTTTATGGCAGCAGCAGCATTGTCAAATTATAAGAAAATACCGCTTGCAGCAGTGAACAATAACCTCGCAGTATTTACACCGGAACCGCAAGGCTCTAAGGTTAATCTTTTTGATGGAGTGACAAGGTTCCCGTTATCCCGGATTGTGTCTAAAAAAGAGCGTTTCCCAAACTTCGGTACCGGACTTACTGTTGATATATACAGCCGTGGAATACTGGCCGCGACTCCCGAAATGCCGAGATGGTCAGGGTCCACAGTGTATGGTGACAATAATATTGCTTCGGCTGTACCGGATCTGGACATGCTTAATCTTAAAAATGAATATGGATTAATTCCCGTTGACTGGAATATCGAAAACCGGAGATTAGGATATGAAATAATACCCCAAGCGCTTTGTGTAAGAAAGGGAAAAGCAAATTTGGTGGAACTGGGTATTCTTGATCTTTTAGAGAATAAACCGCAATATAAAAAAACATATACAGGAAAAATTGATAATAAAAGCAGGCTTGTGATACGCGTGAAAAGGAAAGAAAACTGCAGTAGTCCGTTCCCGGGAATAGTTCTGAAAATCCAGAGCGAGAATCAGGGATATGAAGTCTACCCGGAGGAAAGAAAGACTGGTCTTAATAAACAAGCAGCTTATTATTATTTACCGGATTTGAAAGACGGAAAAAAAGAAATGGATTTTATAATGGATAGGTTTGGCAGTGCTTATTATTACGAGCATAATAATAATGAAGGAATGCCGAAAGATATAGACCTGTTCGATTACAGTAAACTCGCCAGGGTTACTGAAGGTGTTGTTTATCCTTCCAGAAAACTTACTGCGTCTGTTAAACCATATAAAACTATATTCAGTCTTTCGGCAGAACATCCTATTGAAGTTGTTGACCGCGGACAATTTTTAAAATTTTTACAATCAGGTGAGATTGAAATCAAAGCATGGAACCGGGATAATCAGGAAAATGGAGGAGTTTTAAGGCCTCTTGCTTCTGCTAAATTATCGATATCAGCAGCAGGGAAATTAGCAGTAGATAATAAAACATCAAATAAAGAATGTGAATTTTCAGGGAATCTTATAATCAGCCTTCACAGGCAGCAGCCGGGAAAAATCCCGCAGATGGAAATAATTATTATGGATGAGCGCGGTAATTCGCTTTTAGTCTATCTTCCACAGGAAGACAATATCGATAATGCCGGTAAATTTTATTATGCCGCAGATAACGGTGCGTCATACAGAGTAAATGGGGATATCCTTTCAGGGGGAGGCACAATAGTGCGTCTGCCTCCTCACTCCGGACCGGGAGGAGCTTTTGTTAAAGGACAGCTCGCACGATATTCAGCCGGTCAGGTGCTTCCGATAGAAGGAGAGATTCCGATAAGACAGCGAATCCCGGTAAGATGCGAGCTTAAGGAACCGTCAGACATAAGATCAGGTCTTTTGGTTATTGATACGGACAAAGGGCGGATAGGCTTCCCAAAGGATGAAGTCCCGCTTTTGTCTTCTCTTACTGCGAATTTTTATCACGGGTTATCTGCTTTTTTAGGTGCCGGGGCATATTTTCATAGCTGGGAACATATAAATAAGGAAAGATTGATCCGGGTTTCGAAATATTATGCACCGGAAGATTCTAATAAATATTTTTGCCGGCATCTGAGTACTCAGGGAGATTTACCTTCAAAAGTAAGAATTTTTAAAAAAATACAGGATGCGATAGATATGGCTCTAAATGGCGACTGCAGCAGTAAAGAATTGCCGTGGGTCATTCAGATAGAAGACAGTGAAATCTATGATGAGGTTATTCAAATAAGCAGACCGATCCCATGCGGTCTCGTAATTCGATCTGCGGAATTCGAGCGTCCAATATGGGATGGAAGTATTTTTTGGAATGCTTCTTTCAATGATATTACACCCTTTCTCTCTTTTAATGGACTTACTATAACCCGTACTCCTGAAATCCAAAATGGAAAATTCAAGAAAATTAATTTTAAAGATTGCACTTTTTTGAATGAACGATTGATAATTAATTCTATTCAAGGTGAAAATGACCAATATCCCAAGCTAATTATTGATAACTGTATTTTAAGAGACAGGATTACTGTCCATTGCCCCTGTGATATTGAAATAAAAAACTCTGCGCTCGATCCTGATTTAAATATCGAATCCATAGTTGCAAATAAAAGCAGAGTATCAATCGAAAGGTGTACT
>JACQWU010000276.1 GCA_016209155.1 Candidatus Desantisiibacteriota bacterium
AAAAATTTTATTTTGAAGGTTAACAGAAAAATCTTCTATAGTTATATTATCAACACCATGCGTTCCGGCATTTTCTTCAACCCTGTCAAATGCCAATAGAAGATTATTATAGGAGCAGATATCTTCGAATAGAGACATGAGGTTTATCCTATATAATTATATTTTTTTTATATGATCTTTTAACCAATTATCTATTTTAAGATTTTCTATTCTTTCAAAATGTTTAATATTTCCTGTTATTAACGTAATATTATTTGACATTGCGATTGAAGCTATTTGCATATCGGTATGGCTGATTAATGTGCCTTTTTTTTCTAATTTAACTCTTATTTCTCCATATATAAATGCTGATGCACTATCAAAATTTAAAATATTTACAGTCGGCAGCAATATTTTATTTAAATTATTCAAATGATATTCAGGACGGATACTTTTTAATGCACCATAGACTATTTCGCTTATTGTTATTGTTGATATATACTGCTGTTCATATTTTAATTTATTTAAACAGCTTATCAAGTTTTGAGAAGGTTGTTTTTTTAATATATTCGTAATTACATCTGTGTCAAAGAGATACTTTTCGTAGTTCATCCTTACCTCTTGATTTGTAACATTGTTCTATTGATGACTCTATTTCTTCAAAACGCTTCCATTTCCCAATTACTTTAATTAAACCATTTAGCTCATCGGAATTTTCAATCCTTTGAAAGGAGTTCAAATCAATTAGCGCGGCTATAGGCTTATCTCTTTTTGTTATAATAATACTTTCCTTCAAATAAGCCACTTTAGAAATATATTCTGAAAAATGTGTTTTTATTTCAGCCACGGATACTTTTTTATTCATTATTATTCCCTCCAATATGGTCATTATGTCATTATGGTTATAATAATATATTTTTTAAAATTTGGCAAGTACATTTATTGATTTAAAAATTATTTGATTCTAATTCTATTTATCTATATCATAAAATAATCTTCATTTTTATAAATAATGTTCTCCCCAATAAATTCTATGTTTTTTTCATCTTTTTTGCACAAATAATAATATCTAATACTATCTTCTGCAAAATCCATTATTTTTTCCAATCTAATCTTCAATTCATCCAATTGCTCTTTGTTTAAATAACATTCAAAAACACTTTTCTGAACTCTTTGTCCAAAATTGTGTAATTGTACTGCTATTTTTGCCCGTCTTTTATCATCCGTAACATCATAAGCTACAATCAAGAACATATTATTTTATCTCACATGCTATGCGGGCTGTCCAAAAAGGTACTGAAGACCGCTTTTTGTCGCATTCCCGCGAAAGCGGGAATCTAGTATTTAAGCTAAAACATGGATTCCGCATCAAGTGGCGGAATGACACCTTTTTGGACAGACCCTAAACCATATAATATTGATCATCATCTAATATTTTACCGCATCCATAAAATTCAATTTTTTTATTACACATGTCGCACAGAATATAAAATCTTATACTAACAGGTTTATCTTTAATAGTTTCTTGAATTTTATTTTTCATTTCATTAAATTGTGTCCCGGATAAAAAACATTCAAATACACTGTATTGAACCCTTTTGCCGAAACTTTCGATCACTTTTTTTATTTTCCTTCGTATTTTATTACTTTTGATATCATAACTTACCATTATAAACATTTTATTTGATCCTCATCGGTTCATATTTTTCTGTTTTACCTTCAATCACACTTCGCAAAGCCTGCACTTGAAGATCAATATAACGTCTATAATCAACCAGAGAACCTGTATTAATATGAGAAATAGAACTATTCATTTTCCCCTCAAAAGATTTTATATATACTTTACGCGCTTCATCTTTTAAAAGACATGGAACACTTTCATCTTCAGATAAAATAAAATCTTCTTTTTTTAAACTTCCTCTTGTAATCAAATTTAATACTATCGCATCTACAACCGGAGCTCTAAACTCTTCCAATATGTCGGAAACTAAAGCCGGATGCCCTTCTCTAATTCCATGTAAAAACCCAACATAAGGATGAAGCTTATGCATTCTTATCATTGCATAAATATTATAAAATAAAAGAGTATATCCATAACTTAGCATACTGTTTACAGGATCAGGTGGAGGATGCTTTTGTCTTTTTGTAAATTTCCATTCATTTCCAATTAACATTCTAAGAACAGAAAAATATTGTGCAGATGCGGCGCCTTCAACTCCCATTAATTCATCATGCATTTCAACAGATGGGATTTTATCTAATAAATTATTTATACTTTGAATTTCAGAGTCTATATTTAAACTCGGACGTTTTCTCGCATATCGTTGAATTAATACTTTTGAATTGTTGATTTTAGCTTCTACAATTGCTTTTGCAATTTCAAGAGAAAGTTTTTTATTCCCTGCTATATCAAACTGTCTTTTATGCAGGTTTGGATCTGTTCTTTGAAAAGATTCCACAACTCCAAAATACTTCCCTCTGCTTGAAAGAAGAATTATGGGAATATTTTGTTCGAGACAAAATCTCATCGCTTGTGTGGTAATCTGAATATTTCCGAAAACCAAAATCTGATCTATTTTTATGGCAGGAATTTCTTTTACTACATTACCGTCTTTTGTAATAATAAATCTTTCATCTTCCTTTTTTAAGACTGATCCTTGCTCCAGAAGATAAAGAGTTCTTAAAAATGTATCACCTGTTGAGGTAGGCTCTATTTGAGTATTTATCTCTAAGCTCGATAATTTTATATATGGCTTTTTGAACCGACCTGTTTTTCCTATACGCAAAACTGCATTCTTCAAATTCAACATCAAGAATAGGAGAAAGTTTCATTGCGGCAGAAGTCTGGATTATTCTATCTTTAACAATCGGGATTGCAAGCCATCTTATTTTTCCATTAGGTTTTGGTATACCGGCTTTGCGTAAAGCTGAGGGATAATATGTTCCATTAAGCAGGTCTTTTCTTAAATCAAAAATTTTATTTTGAAGGTTAACAGAAAAATCTTCTATAGTTATATTATCAACACCATGCGTTCCGGCATTTTCTTCAACCCTGTCAAATGCCAATAGAAGATTATTATAGGAGCAGATATCTTCGAATAGAGACATGAGTGTCTTTTTAGGTCTTTTAATAAAACTTATATCAGATTCTTTACTATCTCTATAATAGTCCTCAAAACCATGAGTATCCCAAAATTTTGCAGATTCATCATCACTTGTAAATTTTGGTATTTTTTTCATATTATTTACCTCTCTTTCTAAAATAATCTTTTTCCCATCCATTCATATCTCTTGCAGTAATAATTTTTACTTCTCCGCGTCTTATAAATCTAACAACAATAAAAAGATATCTTCCAGAATAAGTTTTTCCAAAAATATAGTGCAAATTTTGCCTGCTTTTCCTTACTAAGGGAGTTTCGTACTCGTTAAAACATACCTCCTCTACATCATTTGGTTTGACAGCATGTTTTGCTATATGTTCTATACTCTCATCCGTCCATTTTATAGAACTTATGATATTCATTTATATCCCTTATTTATTCATAATAATAATAGACAAACGTATTGCGTTTGTCAAGTATATATTAAAAAAGTTTCAGTTGCCTGTTATCTTACCGGCTCTAATACTTTTAGCTAGACCTATTTTTAAATATCTTGTAAGAGTTTCAGTTGCCTATTATCTTACCGGCTCTAATACATACGTATAAGTAATATGTTTAAATAATCGATATATAGGTTTCAGTTGCCTATTATCTTACCGGCTCTAATACGTAAGATATATTTGCGATTTAATTATGTGTTTAGTTTCAGTTGCCTATTATCTTACCGGCTCTAATACAAACACAAGAACCTCAGAAAGATAAAGAGCCACAAGTTTCAGTTGCCTATTATCTTACCGGCTCTAATACAAA
>JACQWU010000077.1 GCA_016209155.1 Candidatus Desantisiibacteriota bacterium
TACCTATAATAATGAAATTTTGACCTTACAAAAAATTAGAGGTAATCGTGTTGTACAAGAACTTTTTAGAAACATAGATACAATACAATGCAAAGATCACGAAAAATCTGTTTCAATGGATATTCAATATTGTCCGATAGAATATACATTGCAATATGCAATAACATTGACTGAAAAAGACCTGATTGAACAAATCCATTTGTACCAGCAAAAATTATCAAAGGATGATACTGATAGTCCTGTTTATCCCGTTTATTTAAATAATTTAATTGTGCTTGAAGAAGCTGCAATGCAAAAAATTAAAAATAAGGAACATCAATCTCAAATTTTTAGTAAAGATGAAAAAGTCATTCCCGGATCTACTGCAACTTTATCAACTTCTCATGAAGTAAGCGCTAGCGATGTTGTTAAATTTGCCAGAGATAATTATTCTAACCTGCCTTATGGAAAATTTGCTGATGCAAAAAAAACAATACCACTGGATATACAAAAAGATGTTATAGATAAAATTCCAAAACAAGCCCGGGATCAGCATATTGAAGAGGCGATTAAAAGAGGGAATATGGTTTGTAATGTTTTGGTGGAAGCGGTAATGCGTGGTAGTGGTTTCTCCGATTTTCCTTTAACGGATCATTCTTATGCCGGGCCCGGAAAGCCAGAGCATGATTGGCGGATTGATATTGGGCTGGACTGGGGCCTCCGGCATGCTCATTATATTGCGAGTACCGGAGGTACGGTGTATTTTAACAGCATTTTTCCTGCTGATTTAAATAAAGAACAGCGCGATACAGTCGTAAACCAGACAGCCAAATTCAAAACAACTTCTGGAATTCCTGCTGAAGCACAGGAAGGGGATATTGTTATTTTTCTGAGATCGATTGAGCCTGTTAAGGATAAGGGCGTAGACATTATTTATCGGTCATACTATCATGAGGCAATAGTTACAAAAAGCGGAAATAAATTCGTCCTTTTTGCTGCACGTTCAACTGGTAATCCATCAGGAAATCAATATGGAGAGTTTACCAGTTACGATGACCTCTCTGCCAGTGATCAAAAAATGCTGTTGTATATATTGCGGCCAAATTACAAACCCGTACCGCAAACTCAGAATATAAACCGTTTCCAAACAAAGTTGACAATAGGAGAACCGACTGATGCCTATGAGCTGGAAGCAAATCATGTTGCGGAAATAGTGATGAATATGTCTGATCCGGTTGAAGTTCTTAGTTTGGTTGAAAAAAAAAGAGATGGTGTTAGATTAAAATCCACAGGAACATATACTGCAATCACTGATGTTTTTGAAATGGAAATAGATGCATTGCGAGGAACCGGACAACCTTTACCGGATTCAGAACGGCAATTCTTCGAACCAAGATTCGGACTGGATTTTAGTAATGTACGAATACATGATGGAACCCGGGCAGATGAAATTGCAAGGAAAATCAACGCCCAGGCATTTACCTTAAATAATGAAATTGTTTTTTCACAAAATAAGTATAAACCAAATACCGAAAACGGCAGGAGGCTGCTTGCACATGAACTAAACTATCACATGTTGTACAGCAAGGAAATTCTATAATTTCAACACGCAAATACGAACTAATGCAACGATTACCGGAAAAAGATTCCGTACAAGAGGGGGAATGGAAAATTTTTATAATTGGTTCTCCTTCACCTGGTGAGATATCTGCAAATCATCCTTATCAATTTGTCAATGCAGCAATATGCCAAAAAGTTGATAAAAATACTGTTTGGATTGTGGAACGAACAGGGTATGAAGCTGGAAATATTGATTTGAATTTTATTGAGTCCTCTATTGGGGAAGGAAAATTAATATGGATCACTCCTGAAAATAGTTTGGTAGCTATTTTAAATACATTTCCCGCTAACAGCATAAATTCTATGTATGTTTACAGTCATGGATTAGTTGGACGTATAACATTGAGATATGGCTGGGAACACACTGGCAGGCAGAATTATGGTCTGAATATTCCTGAGGTGCTAAAAATGAAAAAGGATATCTTTACCGGAAATGCGTTAATTTCATTTGATTCATGTAATTCAGGAAGTTCTGATTTCGAATACCCTTACGGTAATATCGCACAGCAATTTGCGCAACAAGCCGGTAATGATGTAAAAGCGTGGACGGGAAGAACGTCATATAGAGAGGTGAATAATCCCTCTGGAACATGTAATGTTGAAGCATCGCAGATATTTAGAGGATGGAATAAACCTGATTTCAAAGAGATGGGGTCCAGATATTTGTTTAACCGCGTGCCGGAACAAAGAACTTACAGTCCGATACGCGGGATACGAGTTGGAGGATTTCAATCATATTTCGAGATCAAAGTGCGTTTGCCGAGTACAAGGAATTTCGATGTTCCGGAAAATGGCTCCGTTTTGGTAACATGTCCTAATCCTGATTTAATAATACCCGAAGAAATGGAAGAATTTTTCAGACGAGATTATTCTTATACAATATATGGAGCCTCTCAGGAAACAGAAAAATCTTACTCAAGAAGAGTAACCCCGATGCTTGGGCAATTTTGGATTGCTCTATACAAATCCGGAGATGTATCTATTGGTATGCATGTCTTCCCTGTGCATGCAAATAGTGAACAAGCTATTTGGAGTAATTTGAGCGGTGGATCTTATTATCTTGAAATATATCGTTTTGCAGGAAATACAGGTTTACCTATTCGAAGTGATATCAATGTAGAAATATATAAGTGAGGTAATTATTTAATGTGGGATATGACAAGAAGCGTTAATGAAAAGGAACCGCATTCCGCTCAAAAAACTTCCCAAAGAGGAGGAGATATAATGAAAAATTTATTACTTTATTATGCAACCAATCGCAAGCATAAAGGATTAGATCGTTTTAAACCGGATTTATATGAAACTACTTTTAGCGATGATGGGATGGAGAATCTGCGTTTTGGAAAAGTTACTTTGACGGCAGATGAAAATGAGCTTGCAAAATATATAAATATTACTGAAAAATTTGGGAAAGGTGATGGTGTTGGATTATCTGAATATCTTACTGAATGTGCAAAATCAGCCAGGATAGAGGCATTCGAGGAAAAACTCGATCCTAAGATTTCTGACATTCATCAAAAAAAAGATGCCAAATTCGGATCTCAGGCTATGTTTGATGAGTTAAAGAAAACAATGGAAAATAAAAGTGATATTTTAATTTATATTCATGGTTTTAATGTTTCCTGGCATGAGGCTGTTGGCTCCGCTTTATCTTTGCAGGAGATGCTCAATAACTCCAGGGTAAAAGACCCGGCACAAAATTTGCTTGTTATTTTATTTACCTGGCCGTCCAATGGACAGGCGCTTCCTTTTGTATCATATAAATCAGACAGAACAGATGCACAAACTTCCGGTTATGCGTTTGCAAGAGGAATGTTGAAAGTCAGGGATTTTCTTACGACTATTAAAAAAAACAGCGGTATACTTTGCGGGCAGGATATTCATCTGCTTTGTCATTCTATGGGAAATTATGTTTTGCAAAGTAGTCTTGAACGTATTGATCAATTTACACCGGGAACAGTTCTTCCAAGAATATTTGAACATATATTTCTCTGTGCTCCTGATGTTGATGATAATGTCTTTGAGCCGGGTGAACCAATGGGTAATTTGCATGAACTGGCAAGAAGTGTAAGCATATATCATAACAAAGAAGATAAAGCAATGTATGTTTCGGACTATACCAAAGGAAATCCGGAACGTCTTGGTACCGGAGGGGTTGCACGCCCTTCAATATTGCATAATAAAATTCAACAAATAAACTGTAGTCCTCTTGTACAGGGTGAGGGATTTGTTGAGCATAGTTATTATCTTTCAGGGTATGTAAACGATGATATCAGATATAGCATTGATGGTGTGCCGCATGAAGATTATAAACGTCGTCGTACCCGTGATATTAGCCTGCCAAATGTATGGAGAATGAAATAAAAAGGTCTGCGGTAAATGAAAACTTTTGAAAAAGAACAAAAAATGGAAAATAAATCACATACTTTGGATGCTAAAAATTCCGACACTAATGTTCGTCCATCCAATATTTCCTTATCCAAAATTTTAACTTTGCAAAGAAGTATCGGTAATCAGGCAGTCCGGAAACTATTCAAATCCGGAGCTATCCATGCAAAACTTAAAATGGGACAACCTTATGATATTTATGAGCAGGAGGCGGAGATTCAGAAAAAGCATGTTAATAATATACCATTGGCGAAGAGGCATGGTTTAAATCAAATCCCGGAAATCACTTCGAATATTGAAACGAGCATTGAAGGTCAAAGAGGCGGCGGCCAACCGCTTGACACTGCAATGCGCGCATATTTTGAGCCGCGATTTGGATATAATTTTAGTGAGGTGCGAATACATACTGGTTCGAAAGCGGCCAGGTCAGCGCAGGCTATAAATGCGCGTGCATATCATATAGGAAGTGATGTGGTATTCGGGACGGGGGAGTATGGGCATGGAGATAATCAGAGCCGGCGGTTATTGGCACACGAATTAACGCACGTCATACAACAAAACGGGCAATTACCTGAAGGGCAAGCTGCAGAGCATAGTATTGCCGCAAAACAGTATGAACATGATGAGATCGGCTCAGGTAAGCAATCGGTACAGCAGGGCATATCGGAAGCTCCGGTACATGTACAGCTATATCCTGCTGTAAGGGATTCTATAAGGCAGGAGCCAACATTATCGGAGAGTAGAGGAATGGTTTTGCAGCCGCAAATACCTGAGCGGATGGATATTGAAACGCTTTCACATATGAGTGACCATGACAGGTATCAATGGTATTTGAGCAAGCTAGGCAGGTATCAGAATCAGATAGATGAAAGTGCGGTTAATAACAATGTTCCTCCTCAGTTGATTGCCACGGTAATTTTGAATGAACTTGCGGATATCAATCTCATTGATGTGACTCAGCAGGCATTGGGGATGGGAGGTTCTATTGGGATAGCCCAGATACAGGTTGATACTGCATTAAGGGACAGGCTGGTACATAGGACCGGGGATAGTGAAGCGCTTGACCGGCAGGCGCAAGACAGGTGGGAGGATGAAATTCTAACAAGTATGGATACGCACGGCAGAGTTCGACCGAGGTCAAGAGAGAGTATAAGGACGGATGCAGAACGGCAGATGGTGGAAAATCGTTTAACAATTCCCCAATACGCCATAGAAGCGGTTGCACGTGAAATAAATATTCTGCTTAACAACATGGTGATAAGACGAGGCAATCCATGGCAGAGACACTTTGGATTTAACCTGACAGATATTTCCCAGTTAGCCTCTCCAAATGATATTTACAATTATATAAATGGACATAACCAGCTCTCAAAGGAATACCACCTTGCTGAAATGATAACGGCAGCCTATAATTCTCCTGAAATTATCAATGCTGTCAGGCAGGAGAGCATTCAAGAAGGCAGCTCAGGTTTTATATATAGCAATGCACGCATTCATGGGAACAATTCAATTCAGATAGCAGGCGATCTTTATGTTATGAACCTGTTCCATTCCTTCAGTAATCTACGGCGGATAATCAATGTCCAGCCGAAGTTATTTACAAATATAATTGGGGATAAATACGAGGAAGAAGCGGACAGGGTAGCGGATCAGGTTATTAGTATGCCGGAACCTGCCATTCAGCCAATATCCGGAGTTTCTAAAAAAGTTGAAAGAGTTTGATGCACAAATGAAGGAAATATTTAAATTAAAAGGAGGATAAGTTATGCCGAATACGAACAAGAAATGGACAGTAATGGTGTATCTGGCAGGAGACAACAATCTGGATCAGAACGGAGTTGAAGATTTAAACGAGATGAAGAAGACCGGTTCCACACAGAATATCAACGTGATTGCCCAGTTCGACCGCGCAGGAGCAGGTGCAGCAACAAACCGTTATTATTTGAAGAAAGGGACATCTCTTAATGCGGATGTCACCCGGTCACTGGGAGAAACCAATACAGGTGATCCTGCTGGTCTTATCGATTTTTTTAATTGGGGTGCTGCTAATTATCCGGCAGATCATTATTTATTTGTTCTCTGGAACCATGGACAGGGATGGGATGATACGGATGTTTATGCCGGAGAACGTGGCTCCGGATACCGTATACCGCGCTCAAATCGCATCAGACATTCCTTTTTCGAAACATCTGTTAAAAAAGCCGCAAAACTTTCAGTTGGTAATATTAAAACAACCCGTGCTATTCTCCTTGATGATAATGCCAAGGACTTCCTGGATAATTTAGAAATGAAAAAAGTAATGGATGCCGCTAAGAAGACTATCGGCCGTAAGCTTGATATTGTTGGTATGGATGCCTGCCTGATGAGTATGGCCGAAGTAGGCTATCAAATGCGGGATAGTGTTTTGTATACTGTCGGTTCGGAAGAGACTGAACCGCTTGAAGGCTGGCCTTATGATACCATACTAAGTGCGATGAATAATCAGCCGGATATATCTCCTTTTGCTTTAAGCAAGCTCATTGTTCAGCATTATATTACTTCATATAAAGGATCGGGTGAGGCTGTAACTCAATCTGCCTGTGACTTATCGTGTTCAACAGCTTTTGCTGCCGCTGTCAGGAAGCTCGGCAGCGCACTGAAAACCGGGCTGTCTAACCCGGCAGCACGCGCTTCAATTGTTGATATACGTAACCGTGTACAGGATTATGAGGTACAGGATAATGTCGACTTGACAGACCTGTGTAAAAGATTAAAAACATCTTCTGTTTCTGCTATAATAAAAGGAGCCTGCGATTCCGTCCTTGCAGCTATTAAGGGGAATCCGGGATTGGTTATAGCTTCAGGATATATGGGCGCTTCAATGAAACGGTCTAACGGGGTTGCTATCTATTTCCCTACACGTTCTGTTTCACCGCTTTACGCAGGGCTTGATTTTTCAAAGAAGACCGGATGGGATAAATTTTTGAAAACCTATATTACAGTTACACGCTCTTAATAAAATAGAAAAGGAGAAAAATATGAATCCAAGTATTATACCTTTATATTATTTTTGTTCCATAGCAGGTTTTATAATGGTTGTCGGCGGGATATATCTCATTTATAAACAAAAGATTTATATTGACAGAGAATCAAAGGAAATAACCGAAATTGAAACACCTTTTGGTAAATTCAGAACAAACGTTCCCGCTCTTGCGCTTTTTGTTTTGGGATTTTTCCCCCTGATTTATCCTATTGTCAACATCTCCAGGGAAGTTGAAAAAGTACAGATAAAAGGAACAGTAACATCGAATAAATATCCCGTTCAAGTATTTGCGGCCATAGAATCATACTCGCTTTTAAAAGGCAGCGGGGAATTTAATCTTCAAGTTCCGGCTCTTAAGAAAACAGATAAAGGATATAAAATAATATATCTGGTCGAAAACACTTCGGATGATGCTATAGCTGAAATAAGCAAACAGAAAGACGGCGAAATTATACTTCCCGAGAAAAAATTTTTAATAGGAACAAGCTATCAGGCATCAACGATTCCGCCGAGACCGGATGATTTTTAAACGGAAATTAAAAAAGGAGAATGATATGCGTAAAATTTATCTGGTAACTATAGTATTTTCATTAATATTTACCACTCTTGTTATTGCGCAAAATGTTGAATTATGCGTGCGGGTATGCGAAAATGAGGTGTCCGATACAACCGGTATTTCTAATTTAAAAATAAAACTTATCCCTCCAAAAACCGTAAATAAACCCGAAATAATCGCAACTACCGATGCAAGAGGAAATTTTTGCTTCCAAAATCTTGAGAAAAGCAGATATCTTTTAGAAATATATCAGGGAATAACTCTTCTATATAGAGAAGTCACTGATGCAAATCAGGATACAAAAAAAGAAATAATATTGAGGAAAGAAAATAATTAATCAATTTGCGTTGATTTATCCGGGGTATATTTAAAATATATAAAATTAGAGAATAGGGGAGAGTATAATGCTAACAGATCTACAGAAAAAGACTGCGCAAGCGATTGTAAATATATTTGAATCCGGTAAACCTATTGGTGATTATGGATGTGTGACTGTTCTGAAGGGAGATACAGGACACTTAACTTATGGCCGGAGTCAAACAAGTCTTGGAAGCGGTAACCTGGCTTTGCTGCTTCATGCATATTGTGATAAAAAAGGAATCCTGTCAAATGATTTAAAACCTTTTTTATCTGCTTTTGACGGCAAGGATTTTGGACTTGATTCTAATGAAAAAGTTAAAAGTCTTCTCAGGGATGCGGGAAAAGATCCTGTAATGCAAAAAACACAGGACGAATTTTTTGATAAAATTTATTGGGAACCTGCTCTGAAATCAGCCGATTATATCAGTGTAAGCAAACCGCTTAGTGTAACTGTAATATATGACAGCAGGATTCATGGTTCATATCAAGCCATGAGAGATTTAACCATTAAGCAATACGGGCAGGTAAATGTTATCGGTGAAAATGAATGGATTAAATTTTATATATCTGTCAGACGGAATTGGCTTGCAAGTCATGCCAATAAAATACTAAATGCGACTGTTTATCGTATGGACACCTTTAAAAAGCTAATCGATGAAAATAAATGGGAGCTACAATTGCCTTTAAAAGCGCGGAATATCGTAATCTCTAAAAAAATGTTTCTTTAGTGCTCCAATCTTATTTTGTTAGGGTTTAGTACACAGTGTATAAACGGCAACAGGTGATAGCTATAAAATGTAGGGGTTCGATTTATCGAACCCGAAAAAACGTTGAAAAATCGGGCTTGATGAATCAAGCCCCTACAAAAAATTAAATTTTTGGACACCTTTCTACCAATCAGCCAGCTTTGTGTATTAGATCGAGATTGCTTCGTCGCTATACTCCTCGCAATGACATATTCCACCGATCAAGAAGATACTCGATGATCTCTGCCGCAGGATTATTTATTAAAATTATTTTTGTTTATCAATAAAATAAGGTATTTTCCACATAGCAGCATTATATGGAACAAGCTTATTTGTTAAACAGTCCATCTCTATTGCATCAATTACAACAGAATTTATCCCCTGTATTTTTCCCGCTTCTAATTCCAGACTATATACTCCATTTATACCTTCTATAAATGGTATTCTAACATTACCTAAATGATGCAGATAAAGTAATATTTTTTTATTATTATCATCATTTTGTACTTCAACAATGATATTTACTCTTTCACCTGCAATTATTTTAGGGATATCAGTTTTTGTGAGTAATTTCATAGGGCTGGTAATCTGCCAGATAGTATCATAATTTTTTAAAATTGATATTTTTTGGATAGTAATCGTCCGTTTTGCTTCATCACGTTGAATTATTTGCATAGGGCTGAATTTTATTAATTGCCATTGCCCATCCTTCTTTATTAATTCTGCGCGCCGCAAAGCAATTTCTGCTATTGTCTTTTTTATTCTCTTCCATGTAATTGGATTATTGTATTTTGCACCTTCTTTATCAAGAACTATTAAATTTCCATTCAAATTCCAATTAACATTAACGATAGCTGAAGCCTCAATTGTAGAATCATTTTTATTATCAACTAAAATGTTAAAATTCGCCGCAGGTTCTTCATATTTTCGCCACCATATAGGTTCTGTTTGCAATAAAGGCATATTATCCTCATGTATATCCCGGCGAGGATAAAAAAGATCACGTTCCCCAAGTAAAGCAATTATAGCTGTACTATCTGAATTTACACCTGATGAAGTTATTCTATATGGGATCCCCCAGACCATGCTATTATAATCATCTTGTGATTGGTTTTGCAAACATTCCGAATTAAGTATATCAATAGCAGCAAAATGCACACCCACCTTATCCCCTATAGTATATTTTTTTGAAAATATTCCTGTGTCTTCCATTAAATCACGGCGTATTTCCGAATGATGTAAAAACGCAAAATTTTTCGGTACATAGGGAGAATCGGAATTATTTTCGACTTTTGCCTCAACTCTAATGTTGTCTCCGGGGTGTAATTCAGGAATTTCATTTAAGGCAAAAAACTGAGAGCTTGAATCAGCCTGCCAAACAAGAGTTGAATCATTTCCTGAAGAATCATATTTATATACTTTAACGCTTTTAATAAAAACCATTTGACTCTCTTTATCCTGAAGTGATTTTTCCCATAGAGATATATGAGTAAGCTGCCATACCTTTTTCCCAAGTTTTTTGAATTTGGCGTAATGAGTATGCAAATCATTGATAGGTTTTGAGCCCGGATTAAATTTTTTATCAAATGTAGTATCCACTATAAAATCAGCATTTATCTCTCTTTCCACTTTAACTATCGCGGTAGAATCCTCAGGATTAACTGTTATTTCTATTCTTTTGTTTTCCACTTTATTTCTACGGCGAAACCAATGCGCGGGTAATTTGGCATTTATAAATGTAGTATTATAAAATATTGTATTAAAAGTATTATTATCACTTTCGCGATTTTTGATTGTTGATAAATTTGCTTCAGTAACATCTTCCTCATTTTCTCCGATTGCTACATTGTCCTCACTAAAATATTCAAGAGAAGAAACAAGAGTATTCAATGATGTAGTATCATTATCGGATTGTGTATAATCAATATTATTAATTGTACTGTTGTTATTATTATTGTTATTGCTTGCATTTGTTGTATCATTATTTAAAATATCTTCTTTTTTCTTTTTGTTACAAGCCAGGCTTGCTGTTAAAATAAGCATTACACTTAAAACCATAACTATAAGATTTTTTTCTATTTCATATTTCATTTTATTTTCCTCCTTTAATTTATAATTCTTAAGTTTCATCAAAATTTATAACTTAATCCCGAAGTAAACAACTCGCTGCTGTGATTAACACAGTTGTCTGATAAGGAGCTACTTTTTCTATTAATTTAGGAATTTCCTACATAATAAAGCTTGTCCCAATCATTACTCTTGTTTCAAAACGTTCCCTGAAAGAAAGATTCTCTTCTTGCAAACGATTCCTTTCGGTTATTCTTCCTATCATAATTTTTAATTCATCCATTTCAAATGGTTTAATAATATAATCGTAAGCGCCTTTTTTCATAGCAGATACAGCTGCCATAGTATCTGCATGAGCAGTCATTATTATAACTTCTGATTTAGGAGAAACTTTTTTTACAAAGTCCAGTACCTGTATGCCGTCTATTCCCGGCATTTTTAAATCAGTTATTATAATCGGATAAAATTTATCTTTAAGTACAGCTAAAGCAGCTTTGGGATCAATATAACCTGTGATTTTGAATCCCTCCTCCTGCAAAATCATGCTTAATATTTTTACCATTTTTTCTTCATCATCAATTATCATTATATTTATTTCGGTCATAATTTTTCTCCCCAGGGCAGTTTTATTATAAACCTGCTCCCCTCCATAAATTTGCTTTCAACTTCCATATCTCCTCCATGAGCCTGAATGATTGCTTGCGCTGTGGAAAGCCCAACTCCGATTCCGGATTGTTTTGTAGTAAAAAACGGAAGAAAAATTTTTTTTATATTATCTTTTTCAATCCCCGCACCTGTGTCAGATATAATTACTATTACATTTTTTTTATCAACACATGAAGTGATTATGACTTCACCTTTATCTTTAATTGATTCTATCGCATTAATAATAATATTTAAAAATACCTGCCGCAGTTTTTCAGAATCTGCTTCTATCTCAGGTATATTTTCTTTTAATTGTGGAATTATTTTTATTTTCTCATTTACCGGAATATGATTAATAATGCTTGTAATAAGTGAGTTAATATCAACATTTTGCTTATTGAGGACTATATCTTTGGAGAGTGTTAAAAATTCATTTATTAAATGATTTATTCTTTCTATTTCTTCATTTACATATTGTACCAAATCTTCTTCCTTATATCGTTTTTTTAAAATTTCACCCGCGCCTTTAATTATGCCGAGCGGATTACGGATTTCATGCGCCACATTTGCGGATACCTGTCCCATTAAAGCGAATTTTTCACGAATGCGAAGTTCTTCTTCCATTTTTGCAAAATCCTGCAAGGTCTTACCAAGATAAAATGCAAAAATACCTGCAAAAAAAATACTTATGAAACTTGTCGAAAACAAAACAAGTTTTAAATTTTCTACAATTTTTAGCGTTTCTGCCGAAGCTTCAAGACAAAGTAGATAAGAAATTGTATTATTATCTATTATAGGCAGATAAGCATTTTTAAAATAGCTGCCTTTTATCTCATATATTTCGGTGAATATTTCCTTCCCAATCCATACATTTTTTAAAATATTTTTATCTTTTTCTATATAAGAATGAGAAATATTTTTAATCCATTCGTCTTTAGGTTCAAGCACCACATTATAATTTTTATCTACAATATAGATATCCTCTATATTTCCTGTCGCTATTATTTTTTTAAAATAATTTTTAATAAGTTTTATCTCTATATTTGTTTCTTCTTTTTTATCCGTAAAAATTTTAGAGTCAATTTTTAAAAGCGCAACTTTACCAATATTCAATAAGCGGTTACCTATCTCATTATCCAGTGTTTTCCGCATATAAAAATAAATTGCCCACGTACTGAAATTAAAAATTACGAGTCCCAAAAGAATGGATACAATAACTATTTTTAATCGTTTTTTTTTTTTTTTATCTTTTGACATTGAGTTCCCTTATCCTAAAGCTTAAGAATTTTTTTGATTTATGACCTCGCTAAAGTATATAGTAGGAGATTTTGATAGGAATGTCAAAAATATAACATGGATGCAAAAAATTGAATCAACAACATACTTTTTCTGGGGATGGTTCCATGTTGAGGATAGCCTTATATTGAACTAAAATACTATTTGGGATATTGAACCTTGGATATTGTCCGGAAAGCTGCTCAACATGATAAAAAGTATAATAAATTCGAGCATTTAATCCAATATAAATTTTTGTTTATCTTGACAATGTCGATAATCCCAGATATTATCCAGAAAACTGCTCAATAAATAAATTAGAATAGTTAACAATCTAATGAAAATTTAAGAACACAATATGGTTCTACTTATAAAGAAGTGGCAGTCTGTTTTTCGTTCAACTATAAGCGGGTTCAAAAAATATTAAAAGTGAAGACCTGTACCAATAGTTATTTGAAGTAAATATTAGCAGAGTATAGGGAACTAAAATTAATTATGGCAGAAAAAAAAGAAATTGAGAATTTTCAAAATCTGGATACGGAAAGCATAATTAAGCTATTCAAGTCTGATTTTACTTCCGGATTAAAACAGACAGAAGTTGAAACTTATCTTAAACAGTATGGTTATAACGAAGTCCCAGAACAAAAAGCAAATCCGATATTTTGTTTTTTTACAAAATTTTGGGGGTTTACTGCATGGATGCTGGAGCTTATAATCATCCTTTCATGGTTTTTGCACAAATACTCTGATGCGTATATTGTGAGTGGTTTGCTTGTTTTTAATGCAATAATCAGTTTTGCTCAAGAACAGAATGCCGTAAATGCTGTTGAGGACTTAAAAGAAAAGCTACATATAAATGCGAAAGTATTACGGGATGGAATATGGAAGACAGTTCTATCAAGAGAATTGGTGCCCGGGGACATAATCAGAATTAGAATCGGAGATTTTGTACCTGCAGATGTAAAAATAATCCAGGGTGAAATAAGCGTAGACCAGTCAGCCTTAACCGGGGAATCACTGGAGGTGGAAAAAAATCCCAAGCAGATTGTCTATTCTGGTTCAATAGTTTCCAGAGGTGAGTCCAGTGGAATTGTAGTTTTAACCGGAATTAATACTTATTTCGGAAGGACAATTCAATTGGTTCAGATAGCCAAGCCCAGGTTGCATATTGAAGATATTATTTCAAAGGTTGTAAAATGGCTTTTGATAATTGTTGCAGTATTGTTGTCAGTGGTATTGGTTGTTTCGCTGTTACAGGGAATAAAACTACTGGAAGTTCTTCCATTGATGCTTGTCTTATTGCTCGGGGCAATTCCAGTAGCGCTACCCGCGATGTTCACGGTTAGTATGGCTTTAGGATCATTGGAACTAGTCAAAAAAGGTGTTTTAGTAACGCGATTAAGCGCTCCAGACGATGCTGCTCGCATGGATATTCTATGTGTGGACAAAACAGGCACCCTAACCATGAACAAGATGTCTATGGCAAAGATAGTTCCTCTCAATGGTTAGAGTGAAAATGACATTCTATTATACGGTACAATGGCTTCACAGGAAGCAAACCACGATTCAATAGACATGGCAATCATAGATGCTGCCAAGCAAAAAAAACTTTTAAGTAGCTTGTTTATACAGAAAACATTTGTCCCGTTTAATCATAAAAATCGAAGGACAGAAGCCCTGGTAAAGAATGATAAAAAGGAATTCCGAGTAATGAAGGGATCATTTCTCGTACTTGCCCAGTTATGCGGCTTAACTGATAATTATAAGGCAGATATAGAAAATAAAATAGGTGAATTGGCAAAGGACGGATACAGAACATTGGCAGTGGCCAAAGCAGAAATCAACGATAAACCCGAACTTGTTGGGCTGGTGGCTTTGCATGATCCCCCAAGATTGGATTCTAAAGAAATAATAACCAAACTCAGAAATCTAGGGGTATCAGTCAAAATGCTGACTGGAGACGCCCTCGCAATAGCTAAGGAGATCGCCAGGGCAGTTGGTATTGGGGACAAAATAGCAAACGCCTCAAAATTAAAAGAACTGACAGAATCCGATCCCATAAAGGCTGCTGAATTGGCAGAAAAAAGCGATGGCTTTGCGGAAATTTATCCAGAAGATAAATATATTATTGTAAAAGGTTTTCAGGCAAGGGGGCATATTGTAGGGATGACTGGTGATGGAGTGAATGACGCTCCTGCACTCAAACAAGCCGAGGTTGGTACTGCAGTTAGCAACGCAACTGATGTGGCAAAGGGCGCTTCAAGCATAGTGTTAACCGATGAAGGATTAAGTGATATTATTGAGCCAATTAAGATCGGTAGAATGATGTTTGAACGCATAAACACCTGGATAATTAACAAAATCACCAGAACTGTTTTGAAAACATGTTTTATTGTTTTTGCTTATCTTTTATTAGGGAAATTTGTTATCTCGGCATCTG
>JACQWU010000300.1 GCA_016209155.1 Candidatus Desantisiibacteriota bacterium
AAATTTATCTGTTATTTCACTAAACTGTAATTTCCCTGTTTTAAGAAAATCATTATGATATAACTGGTTATCCCATTTACAATCGCCCTCATAAATATCAAGATACCCGTCATGATCAATATCTCCAAAAGTAGGTCCTTTCCCCCATCCTTTATGTTTTAACCCTACTTCCTTTGATACGTTAGTAAAATGACCTGTCCCATCATTTAAAAATAATTCAACAGTACGATCTCCGACATAATTTGATAAAGCCAAATCCATGTCCCCGTCATTATCAACATCGGCAAAAGCAGCTCCCAGTCCCCATGCCGGATCATCAGTACCGGATTCTTTAGAAATATCGGTAAATTTAATTTTCCCTTTTGTACTGATATTTTTAAACATCAAATTTTTCTCACCGCTCGGGTATCTGCCGCATACTACATATAAATCTACTTTGCCGTCACTATCTATATCCGGAGCAGTTGCGCTCCAGCTCCATTTTTTATATCCTCCGATGCCGCATTCCTGAGTAACTTCCTTAAAAACAGGAATATTGTCTTTATTAATACCTTCATTATGATACATTCTGTTTTCTGCCCCTACTCCGTAATTTGATACAAATATATCAAGCCATCCGTCATTATCAAAATCTGCTATAAGCGCACTATAGCTGTAATCCGAACCTCCCACACCTGCAATCCGTGTAATATCCGTAAAATGACCTTTCCCGTCATTAATAAACAAACGGTTTGCTTCAACTTCATAAACACCGCCTTTTGGAATATAAAGGTCAACAAATCCATCATTATTAACATCCCCGAATACTGATCCGGTACAATAACCAATATCTGTAAGCCCTGATTTTTCAGTATAATCTTCAAACTTAAAATTGCCTTTATTCAGATAAAGATGACTGCCGCCGCCTTTATTGGAAACAAAAACATCAGGAAGTCCGTCTCCGTTAACATCAGCAATAGCCACACCCTTTCCCCTTCCACGGTCATCAAGACCGCAGGTGGAACTAATATCTGTAAAATTTATCGCTAAAATACCCGAGGCAGGAATAAAACAAAGCATGAAAAAAAACAATTGCAGGAATGTCTTTTTTTTCATTTTTACTCTCCTTAAAATTTATTTTATTATTTTCATCTAATGGGATATACAATTATTATATTTATGTGGTTTCATATGCTTTGCATTAAATATGTATAAATATTAACAAATTAAAAGTTATGCGTCAAGGGGAAACTTAAATTTTTTGTGAAGGCGGGATTTATCCAACCTTGCTTATACGGGCTTGATGAATCAAGCCCCTACAATATAATTATCCTTAAAAATGTAGGGGTTCGATTCATCGAACCCGCTAAAACTTTGAAAAAAATATTGTATTTGCAATATTTTCAGATAATAGTATATAATTTGAGCTCATAAAAAAAATCAAAGAAGGAAATATATCTTGGAATTCACGTTATTTAGCAAAAAAATAAAATTTAACCGCAATGAATTTGCCGGTAGTTTTGGAGATATAGGAACAGATTTACCGCTTATAATCGGTATGAGTTTAGCATGCGGCTTAGACAGCAGCAGCACACTTTTCATGTTTGGGTTTATGCAAATCATAACAGGTGTTGTCTATGGTTTACCAATGCCGGTGCAACCCTTCAAAATAATGGCAGTTATTATGATAACCTCAAAACTTAGCGGAAACCTGCTTTATGGTGCAGGTTTTGCCACAGGTATAGTAATGATGTTCCTGACTTTAACAGGATTTCTTGATAAGATAACAAAGCTTATACCAAAAAGTGTTATAAGAGGTATACAATTCGGGCTTGGTATATCTTTAGCAGGTTTAGCATTAAAAGATTATATCCCATCAGACGGTATTCCGGGATATGCACTTGCCGCATTATGTTTTCTTATAATATTATTTTTTCTGGAAAATAAAAAATATCCCGCCGTTTTATTTGTAATATTGATAGGATTTATATATGCATTCTTTTTTAAAATAGATATACTGAAAGTAAAAAATAGTCTCGGATTTACATTACCGGTTTTCCATCTCATAGCTTTAGAGGATATTATAAAAGGTTTTTTTCTTTTAGCTTTACCGCAAATACCATTATCCATTACAAATTCCATCATTGCAACCAAACAAACTCTTGATGATTTTTATCCCGAAAATACTATCACCACTAAAAAAATAGGATTTACCTATTCACTGATGAATCTCATCAATCCATTCTTCTCCGGAATTCCCACCTGTCATGGAGCAGGAGGATTAGCCGGACATTATCAATTTGGGGCAAGAACAGGCGGCTCTGTTATTATTTACGGTCTGTTGTATTTAATTCTCGGCCTTTTTTTCGGTTCTGGATTTGGTGAAATTATTAAAGTTTTTCCATTTCCCGTACTCGGAATTATTCTTGTATTTGAAGGGACATCCCTCATGCTGCTCATAAAAGACATTTCACAATCAAAAACAGATTTACTAATATCCCTGCTTATTGCACTTATAGCAGTCAATTTAAAGAACGGTTATGTAATTGCACTAATAATTGGAACAAGCATATCGTATTTTATTAAATTCAGAAAATTGTAGGGGTCGGATTCATCCGACCCGCTTTCGGGATTGATGAATTAAATCATTTAGCGGGCTTGATGAATCAAGCCCCTACAAT